>NZ_WMLF01000033.1 GCF_014156695.1 Streptomyces durbertensis
GGGTCAGTCGGGGTGGCGGGTGGTCAGTCCCACGAGGACGGGGCCGGTCGGTGATCCCACCAGGTCGGCGACGGTCAGCGGGTCGAGGGTGGCGTAGAAGGCTTCCTGGGCGTCGCGGAGGGCGCGGCGGAGCCGGCACGCCCCGCGGAGCGGGCAGGGTGTCTCGCCTTCGCAGGCGACCACCTCTTCCTCTCCCTCCAGCTCCCTGACCAGCCAGCCCACCGAGGCCCGCCGTCCGAGAGCGGTGAGCGCCAGTCCGCCGCCGCGACCGCGGCGGGCTTCCAGTACTCCCAGGTGCTGCAGGCGCGTGACTGCCTTTGCCATATGGGTGGCGGGCACGTTCATGGACTCCGCCACCTCCTGGGTGGTGAGGAGGTCGTCCTGCTCGCAGACCGCCAGGCGCATCACGGCACGCAGCGCCAGGTCGGTGAACTTCGTCAGCCGCACATCAAGAAGCTATCAAACACACATGTAGGATTCTGGTTTCAGGGGGCGGGTGCGCTGTGGACTACGTCACTGCGTGCGGACGACAAGGATGGTGGCAGGACGGTGGCAGGGCATGAGTGACGCGCACACCCCGGCAGCCGGCCAGGGTCCGGCCGGTGCGGGAGCCCCCCAGGTCGTATGCGACACGGCGGCGCTCGCGGCTACCGCCGCCGCGCGCGGCGGAGCGTTGTGGCGGCTGACCGAGCCGGGGCGGCAGCTCGACGCCAACCTCGTCCGCATCCGACCCGGTGAGGCCGTGCCCGCACACGTCGAGCGCGACCTCGACGTCCTCGCGCTGGTGGTCGCCGGCGACGGAACACTCGGCACGGAACCGGCGCCTCAACCGCTGACCCCGGGCAGCCTCGTGTGGCTGCCCCACGGCGCCGCCCGCAGCCTCACCGCGGGGGTGAACGGCATGACCTATCTGACCGTGCACCGCCGCCGCCCCGGCATGCGGATCCAGCCCCGGCCAGGTCCCTAGGACTTCCGGCCGCGTGGGGGCTCAGTCGGTCGGCGGTGGGTCGCCGAGGCGGTGGAGGCGGAGGGCTACGTGGGTTTCGAGGGCCCTGGCGGGGGAGTTCCAGTCGGGGCCGAGGAGTTGGGCGACGCGGTCGAGGCGTTGGACGACGGTGTTGACGTGGACGTGCAGCGCGTTCTTGGCGCGGGTGAGGCTGGTGCCGTGCTCGTAGTAGACGTGCAGGGTGCGGACGAGTTCGGTGCCGCGTCGGGCGTCGTAGGCGAGGACCGGCCCGAGGACGCGCTCGACGTAGCCGGCGACGTCCGTGCGGTCGCCGAGGAGGACGCCGAGGAAGCCCAGGTCGGCGATGTCGGCGCCGTCGCCGGTGCGGCCGAGGGCGTGCAGGGCCTGGAGGCAGCGCAGGGCTTCGGCGTGGGTCGCTGACAGCTCGTCGGGGCCGTGGACGGGGCCGGCGACTCCGACGGTGACCCGGGAGCCGAGGGAGCGGGTGAGGTCGTGGGCGAGAGTGCGGGCGAGTGAGCCGGGCCGGTCGCAGGGGGCGAGGAGGACAACGTGGCCGTCGCGGGTGCCGGCCAGCGCGCCGAGCGCGCGTGCGGTCCGGGCCGCCTCGACCGACAGCCGCGCGCGACCCGGCGGTTCGCAGTCGAGGACGGCGACGGCGTGGGCTTCGGCCAGGTTGACGCCGAGGCGCCGGGCGCGTAGCGCGAGGCTTCCGCCGTCCCAGCGGGCCGCTGAGGCGGGGCCGGCGAGGAGGTCGTCGAGGAGTTCGCCGCGGACCCGGTCCTCGGCCTCCGCGACGGAACGGCGCAGGAGGAGCAGGAGGGCCGTGGCAAGCGCGGCGCGTTCGAAGAGGCGGCGGTCGGCTTCGGAGAGGTCGGCCCGGTCGGCGAGGGTGATGCTGCCCAGCGGCTCGTTGCCGGCGAGCACGGCGCAGATCCACAGGCCGTCGGCGCAGACCGCGCGTCCGCCGGCGCGGGAGGCGGCGAGGCCCTGGGCGGGGGGCGTCACCGGTTCGGTACCGACCCGGGCGAGTTCGCCGCCGTCCGTGTCGTGGACGACAAGACCGCCTCCGAGCAGCGCGGCGATCTCGGCCGCGACGTCCTCGATGCCGCTGCCGCGCAGGACAAGCCGGGTGAGTCGGTCGTGCGCGTCCGAGGCGCGGTGCAGGGCCTCGCTGTGCGCGTGGGCCGTCCGGTTGGCGGCTTCGAGACGGGTGAGGGCGCTGCGGGTCTCCTCCAGCAGGCGGGCGCTGTCGATGGCGACGGCGGCGTGGTCGGCGAGCGAGGTGAGGAGGGCGATGGCGTCGGGGGTGAACTCGCGCGGGGCGCGGTTGGCGGCGAACAGGACGCCGATGATCTCCTTGCCGGGGCGCAGCGGCACGCCGAGGATGCCGCGCAAGCCCTCCTCGGCGACGCCGGCGTCGATGGTCCTGGTGTGGCGGAAGCGCTGGTCGGCGGGGTAGTCGCGGGTGGCGTAGGGGCGGGCGGTCTGGGCGACCAGACCACCCAGGCCCTCGCCCATCCCGAGCCGGAGCTGCTGGAAGGCGGCGGACACCGAACCGTCGGTGACGCGCATGTAGGTGTCGTGCGCCGCGGGGTCGTTGAGGGTGAGGTAGGCGACGTCCGCGCCCAGCAGCGTCCGCGCCCGTCGGACGATGGCCCGCAGCACGGCGTCGAGGTCGCGCAGGGCGGCCAGGTCGCTCGCGGTGTCGAACAGCGCGGACAACTCCGCCTCGCGGCGGCGGTGCTGGTCGAGTTCGCGGCGGACGGAGAGGGCGACCTGGACCGACTCCTCGATCCAGGCGGCGGCCGCGGGGTCGGCCCCGTCGGCCCGTGCCCGGGCGGCCGCCCCGGCGAGGTCCTGAGCGGGCGCGTCGGTGGCGAGCAGGTCGAGGAGGCGGCGCAGTGCCGCGGCACCGGGGCCGGGCGCCCCGGCGGCGGACGGGTCGCCGGCTGCGGCCATGTCGGGGTCCTTCCTCGTGTGCCCGCGGGTTGCGCGGGGCCGGGTCGTGCCGCCCGACCCCGTCGCGCCGCCCCCCTGCGGTGGGGTGGGCGACCTGGCGGGGCCGGGCGGGTGGTGGCGAGTGTGTCAGACCCGCTCGGCCGCGTCAGACCCGCTCGGCCGCGGCGGGGGCGGCGGTGCCGGTCGGCGGCTCCGGGCCGTCCTCGTGCAGGCTGCGGTTGAGGTCGCGGCCCCGGGTCTCCCGGGTGATCGCGACGGTGACGGTGGTCACGAGGGCCGCCGCGCAGAGGTACACGCTGACCGGGACGGACGACTCGTAGTCCTTCAGGAGCTGGACCGCGATGATCGGGGCCAGCGCCCCGGCGACGATGGACGCCAGTTGGGAGCCCATCGAGGCGCCCGAGTAGCGGACCTTGGTGTCGAACATCTCGGAGATGAACGCCGCCTGCGGACCGTACATCGCGCCGTGCAGCAGCAGCCCGACGGTCACCGAGAGCGTGATCACGAGGAACGAGCGGGAGTCGACCAGGGTGAAGAAGGCGAAGGCCCAGACCGCCATGCCGACCGAGCCGATCAGCGTGACGGGGCGCCGGCCGAGGCGGTCGGAGAGCGCGCCCCACAGCGGGATGGTGACGAAGTGGACGGCGGAGGCGATCAGTACCGCGTTCAGCGCGGTGCTCTTGGGCAGGCCGAGATGGACGGTGACGTACACGAGGAGGAAGGACGTCAGGACGTAGTAGGAGACGTTCTCGCCGAAGCGGGTGCCGATCGCCGACAGGACCTCCCGCCAACTGCGCCTGAGCACCTGCACGACGGGGGCGGTCTCCTTGACGCCCCGGGCGGCGTCGGCCTGGGCCTTGGCCTGCGCGGCGAGGAACACCGGGGACTCGGAGACCGAGACCCGGATCCACAGTCCGATCACCACCAGCACCCCGGAGAGCAGGAACGGGACGCGCCAGCCCCACGACTCGAAGGCGGCGTCCGACTGCACGGTGGCCAGTACCGCCAGGACACCGGTGGCGAGCAGGTTGCCGCCGGGCGCGCCGGCCTGGGGCCACGAGGCCCAGAAGCCGCGGTGCTTGTCACCGCCGTGTTCGGAGACGATGAGCACGGCGCCGCCCCACTCGCCGCCCAGCGCGAAGCCCTGGACCAGACGCAGCACGGTCAGCAGGATCGGCGCGGCGACGCCGATGGCCTGGTACGTGGGGAGCAGGCCCATCGCGAAGGTCGCGCCGCCCATCATCAGCAGGCTGACGACAAGCAGCTTCTTCCGGCCGAGCTTGTCGCCGAAGTGGCCGAAGACGATGCCGCCGAGCGGGCGCGCCACAAAGCCGATGGCGTACGTGACAAAGGCGATCAGGGTGCCGACCAGCGGGTCGGCGGTGGGGAAGAACAGCTTGTTGAACACCAGCGCGGCGGCCGAGCCGTACAGGAAGAAGTCGTACCACTCGACCGTGGTGCCGATCAGGCTCGCGCTGACGACGCGGCCGATGCCGCCCTTCGGGGCGGGCGTGTCCGACGGGGTGTCTGACATGGGTTCACCGTGTTTCGGATGTGGGGACAGGGGAGCGGGACGGGACGTGCGGCGGCGCGTTTCAGCAGGCGGTCCAGCCGCCGTCGAGCGGCAGGGACGTGCCGGTGACACCGGCGGCGTGCGGGCCGCACAGCCACAGCACGGCGGCGGCCACCTCCTCCGGCTCCAGGAGGCGCTTGACCGGGGTGCGGGCCAGCAGCACGTCGGTGAGCACGTCGTCCTCGCTGACGCCGTGGGCCGTCGCCTGGTCGCGTACCTGGTCCTCCACCAGCGGGGTGCGGACGTAGCCGGGGCTGACGCAGTTGCTGGTGACCCCGTGCGGGGCGCCTTCCAGGGCGGCGACCTTGCTCAACCCCTCCAGCGCGTGCTTGGCGGCGACGTAGGCGGACTTGTACGCGCTGGCCCGCAGTCCGTGCACGCTGGAGACGTTGACCACCCGCCCCCACCCGCGCGTGTACATGTGCGGCAGGACGTGCCGCAGCAGCAGGAACGGCGCGGTGACCATCACCTCCTGCATCAGCCGGAACGTCTCCGGCGGGAACTCGGTGAGGGCGGAGACGTGTTGGAGCCCGGCGTTGTTGACCAGCACGTCGACGTCGGTGGGCAGCGGGTCGATCGCCTCGGGACGGGAGAGGTCGGCCACGTGCGCCTCGCCGCCGGCGATCTCCGCGACGGCCTTGGCCGTCGCCGCGTCCCGGTCGACGACGTGCACGGCGGCGCCCGCCTGGGCGAGGGCGAGTACGCAGGCCCGGCCGATCCCGCTGCCTCCGCCGGTCACCAGAGCCGTGCGACCGGTGAGGTCGACCGGCAGGACCGGCAGGACCGGCGAGGGCAGCGGGATCGGGGCGGGCGGCGCGGCCTGGGTGGGAAACGCGTCTGTCATGGCCGGAAACGGTAGGGAGTTCTCGCAGCCCGTCCCATGTCGAGAACCGCTACAAAGTCCGGGCGGTTCGTGGTGGCCACCGCCATGGCAGGTAAGGGACGGGCGACCGGGGTTCAGGGCCGGGCGGTGAGGGGGCAGTTGTCGACGAGCCAGTTCGCGTCCGCGCCGGCGGGCAGCGGGACGGTACGGGAGGCGGGTGGGCGGTCGCCGGTGGCGATCCAGCGCTCCAGCGCGGTGAACGCTGTGCGGTGGCAGGGGGTGAGCGGCCTGAGCCGATCGGGGAAGAGGTCGAACAGGGCGTCCGTGTGGGTGCCGCCCTCGACGCGGTCACGGCCGGCTGCACCGCTACTACCGCCGAACAGAGCCTGTCGTGGAAGGCGGGCCTCATGGTCCGGGGCATGCACACCATGCCCGTCACATGGTGATCAACACAGAGGGGGAAGCAGCAGATGAGTGAGATCCAGGAACGCGAACACAGCCCCGAGGAGGTGGGCATGGACGCGTCCGCCCTGAAGCGACTGACCGACGTCGTGGCCGCGAGGGGCGGCGCGGCGCAACTGTGTGTCCTACGCGGGGGCACGGTGGTCGTGGACCGTGCCTTCGGCTGTTCCCGGGACTCCCTCTTCCTCCTCCACGCTGCGACCAAGCCGGTCACCGGTCTCACCGCGCACCTGCTGGCTGAGCGGGGCCTGATCGACCTGGACAAGCCGGTGGCCGAGTACTGGCCCCGGTTCGCGCAGCACGGCAAGGACGAGGTGACGGTCCGGCACGTACTGCAGCACCGCGCCGGGGTTCCGGTCGGTCGCGGCATGGTCCGCACCATGCGCACCGCCGGCGACTGGGCGCGTTCGGTGCGGGATCTGGAGGAGAGCCGACCGAGGTCGCCGGGCGGAGCCGTGCCCGCCTACCACTTCATGAGCTTCGGCTTCATCCTCGGAGAAGTCGCGCGGCGGGTCACCGGGAGACCCTTCCGTGACTTCATGACCTCGGAGCTGTTCTCCCCCCTTGGCCTGGACGATCTGCACCTCGGCCTGCCGGACGAGGCGTGGGGCCGGCACGTGCCGACCAAGGCCGACCACCCGTCGGAACTCCTCGGCCAGTGGGTGAGCAACGGTCGACGGTACCGCCAGGCGGTCATGCCGTCGGCCGGACTCTCCGGTACGGCCGCGCAGTTGGCGCGGTTCTACCAGATGCTGCTCCGCGGCGGCGAACTCGACGGTGTCCGGGTCCTGAGCGCGGAGAGCGTGCGCGAGTCCAGGAAACCGTCGAGTGACGGGGAGGTGGACCGCTCGCTGAAGCGACCGGTTCGCTGGTCACACGGGTTCATGCTGGGAGGCCCGGGTGACGAGCCACGGCATCTGTCGAACGTGATGGGGAGGCGGAGTGCCGGGGACACCTTCGGACACCCCGTCACCACGTCCGGCGTCGCCTGGGCTGACCCCTCGCGGGATCTGGTCTTCGTCTACCTGTCCAGCGTCCAGCCGAAGTTCGGGGTGGGTGTCGATCGGCTCCGGGAGGTGAGTGACCTCGCGTTCGCCGCCTGCGCGGATCGAGGGTGACCGGCTCTGCCGGACACCCGACGCGACGGGCGGTACCGGCGACCGACTGACGCGGGGCGTGTGCGAGTGGGACCCGGTCCACGGGTGGCGGGACGTCCGCCTCCGGGGGCCGGGTCGATCGCGTGCCGTCGTTGAACCCCTTGTCCTGCCGGCTCCTCGTGTCCCTGCCGGCGAATAGCGACTTGTTGAGTCGATACGTGACGTTTACTCATTGGAAAGAGTATCCGCCGGAGTGACGTATGGCACATCACGCGTCGTGCTTCCGTGCCTACCTTGATCAAGATGTGTGTAGGTGTAAGCATATTGTCGTCACACCAGCTCTGTGCTGGTGGTCCGGAGGGAGGAACGGTGTGAACGTGCTCGAAAACACAGGACATACGATCCCGAAGTCTCCGCCTCGGGTGGAAATACTTGGCCCCCTGATTGTTCGTTCCGTTGACAGTGCGGAGACGGGAAAATCGGTAGGGGGTGTTCGTGTCCGGACATTGCTGGCTGTATTAGCCGCAAGTTTAGGGCAGACGATAACGACCGAACGCATTCTCAAAGAAGTATGGGCGGACAATCCGCCGGCCACGGCCCGTAAGGCCGTGGCGGTGGCCGTGCTCCGTCTACGGCGCGTGCTCGACGACCCGGCGGGGGGCTGGCTGGTCACCCATCCATCCGGCTACGCCCTTGAGATCCCGCCGGACAACCTGGACGCCCTGCGCGCGGAACGCCTGGTGAGGGAGGGCAAGGCGGCTCTGGGCGCGGGTGACCCGCAGGCCGCGTCCCGCTACCTCACCCGGGCGCTCGCCCAGTGGCGAGGTGAACCGTACGCCGACACCACCGCCACCACGACAGTCCTCCAGCGAGCCAACGAGCTGAGCTACCTCAGGTCAGAGGCGGTACAGGTCCGGATAGAGGCGGATCTCGCGCTGGGGCGTCACCGCGAGCTGGTGGGGGAACTCCGCTCGCTCACCGCCGCGCAGCCTCTGCACGAACCGCACTGGCTCCAGCTCATGCTCGCGCTCTACCGCTCAGGTAAGCAGGCTGAGGCGTTGGCGGTGTATGGCCAGCTGCAACGCACATTGGCGGAGAAGCTGGGGGTTGACCCCGGTCGCCAACTTCAGGAACTGCATCTACAGATGTTGCGAGCGGATGCGGAACTACTGAGCTGGTCCGAGTGTCGGCCGTATCAGTCCCTACTGGACCGACAGGCCTGCTGAGAAGTATTCACAGCAGTGAATCGAGGGTGGGGAGAACGGCGGGAGAGTTCTCCCCACCCTCGGTTGCTCATCGGGCCGGTTCCGGCTCCGGGTCGAGCCTGGTGGTGTCCTCATCCACCGCGTCGCCGTCGTCGGGGCCGTTGTTGTCGGCGTTGACGGAGTCGAGGAGGAGCTGGGCGACGTCGAGGACCTGGATGGACTCCTTCGCCTGGCCTTCGTTCTTCTTGCCGTTGACGGAGTCGGCGAGCATGACGAGGCAGAACGGGCAGGCGGTGGAGACGATGTCCGGGTTGAGGGAGAGGGCTTCGTCGACGCGCTCGTTGTTGACGCGCTTGCCGATGCGCTCCTCCATCCACATCCGGGCGCCGCCGGCGCCGCAGCAGAAGCCGCGTTCCTTGTGGCGGTGCATCTCCTCGTTCCGCAGGCCGGGCACCTTGCCGATGATCTCGCGCGGCGGGGTGTAGACCTGGTTGTGGCGGCCGAGGTAGCAGGGGTCGTGGTACGTGATCAGGCCCTCGACGGGGTTGACCGGGATGAGCCGGCCCTCGTCGATGAGGTGCTGGAGCAGCTGGGTGTGGTGGATGACCTCGTACTCACCGCCCAGCTGCGGGTACTCGTTGGCGATGGTGTTGAAGCAGTGCGGGCAGGTGGAGACGATCTTCTTCGCGGACTTCGGCTTCTTCGTCTCCGGGTCCTCGTCGTCCTCACCGAACGCGGCGTTCAGCGTCGCCACGTTCTCCTCGCCGAGCTGCTGGAAGAGGAACTCGTTGCCCAGGCGGCGGGCGGAGTCGCCGGTGCACTTCTCGTCGCCGCCCATGATGGCGTACTTGACGCCGGCGATGTGGAGGAGTTCGGCGAAGGCCTTGGTGGTCTTCTTGGCGCGGTCCTCCAGGGCGCCGGCGCAGCCGACCCAGTAGAGGTAGTCGACGTCGGTGAGGTCCTCGACGGTCTTGCCGACGACGGGGACGTCGATGTCCTTCTCGGCCTTGAGCTCCTTGGTCCATTCCAGGCGCTGCTTCTTGGCCAGGCCCCAGGGGTTGCCCTTCTTCTCCAGGTTCTTGAGCATCGTGCCCGCCTCGGACGGGAACGCGGACTCGATCATGACCTGGTAGCGGCGCATGTCGACGATGTGGTCGACGTGCTCGATGTCGACGGGGCACTGCTCGACGCAGGCGCCGCAGGTGGTGCAGGACCACAGGACGTCGGGGTCGATGACGCCGTTCTCTTCGAGGGTGCCGATCAGGGGGCGCTCGGCTTCGGCCAGGGCGCTGGCGGGCACGTCCTTGAGCTGCTCCGGGGTGGCCTTCTCCTCGCCCTCCATGGTCTTGCCGCCGCCGGCGAGGAGGTAGGGGGCCTTGGCGTGCGCGTGGTCGCGCAGCGACATGATCAGGAGCTTGGGGGAGAGGGGCTTGCCGGTGTTCCAGGCGGGGCACTGGGACTGGCAGCGGCCGCACTCGGTGCAGGTCGCGAAGTCGAGGATGCCCTTCCAGGAGAAGTGCTCGACCTGGGAGACGCCGAAGGTGGTCTCCTCGGCGTTGTCCTCGTCGAAGGCGGACTCGAAGTCGATCGGCTTGCCGCCGCTGGTCATCGGCTGGAGGGCGCCGAGGGCGGTGCCGCCCTTGGCCTCGCGCTTGAACCAGATGTTCGGGAAGGCCAGGAAGCGGTGCCAGGCCACACCCATGTTGGTGTTCAAACTGACCGTGATCAACCAGGTCATGGTGGCGGTGAGCTTCACCATGGCCCAGAAGTAGACGAGGTTCTGGAGGGTGGTCAGACTCATCCCGCTGAAGAACGCGACCAGCGGATAGGAGATGAAGAACGCCGGCTCGTAGGAATCCACATGGTGCAGCGCGCCCTCAAGACCCCGCAGCATCAGGATCGCCACGCCGATGATGAGGATCGCGCCCTCGACGAAGTACGCCTGCCACGCCTTGGAGCCGGCGAAGCGGGACTTGCGGCCGGCCCGGGAGGGCAGGTTCAGCAGCCGGACCGTGATGAGCACCAGGATCCCGACCACCATCATGGTCGCCATGAAGTCGACGAGCATCTCGTACGGCACGAAGCCGCCGAGTACGGGCAGCGTCCAGTCCGCCTGGAAGAGCTGGCCGTAGGCGTGCGCGATCGTCGGCGGCAGGGAGAGGAAGGCGATCGCGACGAACCAGTGCGCGACACCGATCACCGCCCACCGGTTCATCCGGGTGTGACCCAGGAACTCCCGGGCGACGGTGAGGGTGCGGTCGATCGGGTCGCTGGTGCGGGTGCCGGCGGGCGTCGGGGCACCAAGTCGGAAGAATCGGATGAAGTGTGCGATCGCGTGGCCCGCCAACGCAAGGCCGGCTGCGCTGAGGGTGAGCGACACGATGATCGCGGCGAGCTGCATGGGACGGGCTCCTCGCAGAGCGGAGTGTACGGATACCGGTAAGTAACTTAACGTCTTGTCAATGGAGTCGCCAGGGATCTCCGGCGCCAGTCACCCACTCGGTCCGTGATTTACGTCGCTCTGAGGTCGTGGGGCTCGTCCCGCCCGAACGCGCGGACGGTTCGTCACGACGTGCCGCCCGCACGTCGAGCCCGCGGGTCGGGCAACCCGCGGGCACGTGTTCGACCGGGCAGACCCTAGCCTTCCATCACGCCGAGTTGCTGCATGAGGCCCAGGTCGTCGGTGTTCCACCAGCTTTCCGCGATCTTGCCGCCCGCGCAGCGGACGGTGCCGTGGCCGGTGCCGTTGATCTCCTTGTCGGTAGTCTCGATGCCCTTGTAGGCGGCGACGTGCCGTCCGGTGTAGCTGAAGCGGACCGACACCATGTCGCCCTCGGCGACCATGCTCTCGATGACGGCTCGCGGCTGGAAGGCCTCCATGATCTCGCGGTTCTCCCGCTTGACGTCTTCCGCGCTCAGGTCGTAGGAGGACAGCGACGGGTCGTGCTCGCGGTAGTCGGCCGTGCACAGCTCGTCCATGACGTCGATGTTGCCGTTGTTGACGAGTTCGTCGAAGTAGCGGCGGACCAGGTCCTTGTTGAGCTGCTCGTCCCGGACGACGTCCAGGTCGGTGAAGGACGGTTCCGTCTCGCAGACCGCGACCATCTCCCGGAAGATCCGGTCCGTCTCCGGCAGGTGGGAGTTCTTCATGGCCTCCTCGTAGGAGGGGAACTCCACGATCTCCACGACGTGCGAGGTGTCCGCGCGGTCCTTGCCGAGAATCGCGTGGGTCGCCGTCCGCTTGCCCTTGGTGGCCTCCGCCCAGGAATCCATCAGCCTGTTCAGCTCGTCGACGTTTGTCGTCCGACAGTCGATCACTTGCACAAATGACATGACGCTCATCTCCCAGCGAGTTGCGGAGCGTCCCGACGTTCTCAGGTTATGTCCGCGCCGGGGCCTTGTCTCGTTGGCGTGGGAGCGGCAAAAGCGCAGGTCACGGCTGTGACTTTGCCTCTGGGGCAAGGCGTTTGCCGGTGGGGCAGGGCGCGTGTCTCAATGAGGACATGGGTCCTGAGATTCCGGACGGGGGCGGCGAGGCGCTGCCCGCCGTCGCCCCTCGGTTGAGGGAGTTCCGCAGGCGCGGCGGCTTCAGCCTGGAGGCGGCGGCGCGACGGCTCGGGCTGTCGCCCGCGCATCTGTCCCGGCTGGAGACCGGCCAGCGGCAGCCGTCCCTGCCGCTGCTGCTGACACTCGCGAGGGCCTACGGCACCACCGTGTCCGACCTGCTCGGCGAGCGGGCGCCCGAGCGGTCGCCGGTCGTCCGGGCGGGGGAGCCGGAGGCGGTCCGGGCCGGTGGTTGGACGTACTGGCAGATCGGTGGCCCCGGCCGCGCGATGCAGACGCTCCGGGTGCACCTGCCGCCCGGGGCGCAGCAGGACCTGGTCCGCGTCCACCCGGGCGAGGAGTGGCTGTACGTGCTCGACGGCCGGTTGCGGCTCTCCCTCGGCGGTGAGCGGCATCTGCTCGATCCGGGCGACACGGCCCACTACGACAGCCTGACCCCGCACCGGCTCACCGCCGCCTCGGAGGGCGGGGTCGAACTGCTTTTTGTCCACACGCTGTTGCGGAGCCAGCCGGACGCGCTCTGTCTGGGAGGCGGGACCGGCGACCGTGCGGCACAAGGCTGAGAACGGAGAGGTGACCGGGCGTCATGTGGAGTGAGAAGACCGGCGTCGAGCGCGGTGAGGGGCGCTTCCCGCGCGGGCTGCCGCTGCGGCTGTTCGCGTACACCGTCGCGGGGCACGGCTTCGCGGCCTTCCTCTACCTGCTGTTCTCCGTCGGCGGGGGGTGAGGCGCTGGGTGAGACGCGTCCGACGCGCGGGCGGCGAGGGCCGCCGCGCCGATGAGGCCGGCGTCCAAGGCGAGTCGGGCGGGGACCACGCGGAGGTCCCGGGTGAAGTCGAGCGCGGCGTACTCCGCCAGATGGCGGCGCAGCGGGGCGAAGAGGAGGTCGCCGGACTGCGCCACGCCGCCGCCGACGACCACCAGGTCCAGTTCGACGAGGCTCGCGGTCGCCGCGATGCCGGCGGCCAGCGCGCGGGCGGCGCGGTCGAAGGCCGCACGGGCGAGCGGGTCGCCGTCGACGGCGGTACGCGCGACCGTCGCGGCGGTCGGCGGCTGCCCTTCGGGCGGCTGCCAGCCGGTGGCCAGCGCGCGGGCGGCGATCGCCGTACCGCTCGCGAAGCCCTCGACGCAGCCGCGCCCGCCGCACGGGCACGCGGTGCCTTCGAGGTCCACGGAGATGTGGCCGATGTGGCCGGCGTTGCCGGTGCGGCCGGTGTGCGGTCGGCCGTCGAGGATCAGCCCGCCGCCCACTCCCGTCGAGACGACAAAGCACAGCGCGTTGTCGACGCCCCGGGCCGCGCCCAGCCAGTGCTCGGCGGCGGTCATCGCCACCCCGTCGCCGACCAGCACCGGATCGACGCCGCGCGGCAGGAGCGGCCGCGCGCGCAGCCGCTCGACCAGCGGGAAGTCGCGCCACGCCGGGATGTTGACCGGGCTCACCGTCCCGACGGCGGCGTCGACCGGTCCGGCGCTCGCCACGCCGAGGCAGGTCACCGCCTCCCACCGGGTGTCCGCGGCCAGCTCGTCGAGTACGGCGGCCACGGCGTCCAGCAGCACCTCGGCGGACTCCCGCGCGGGGGTGGGCCGTTGGGCGCGGACGAGCAGGCGGCCCGAGTCGTCGACCAGCGCGCCGGCGATCTTCGTCCCGCCGATGTCGATCGCCGCGTACACCATCGTGTGAGTCAGCCCTTCCCGCCGGAGCCGGGTGTGCCGGGGTCTCCCGGGGTCTCCCGGGTTCCCGGGTCTGCCGGGGTCTCCCGGGGGCTCACTGTGCCCGGGCGGCGGCGCGGTTGTCCACCGCGGGGGCGCCGGCACGTCAGGGGCGGGGCGTCAGCGGCAGTGGACCGGGACGCGCTGCACCAGGTTGTTGCCGAAGCCGCCCCGGTTCCACGGCTGGTCAACGGGTTGGGCGTGCCCGTCGGCGTCGTGCGCGCGCACGGTCAGCACATGGTCGCCGGGCCGTGCGTCCCAGGTGGCGCGCCACGACTGCCACGCCCACCGGTGGTCGCCGGGCGGCGCCACCTCGGCGTCCGTCCAGCTCCGCCCGTCGTCGGTGCTCACCTCCACCCGTACGACCGGGCCGGCGCCCGACCAGGCCCGGCCGGTCAGCGTCACCGGGCCGGCGTCCACCACCCGGGTGCGGGACATGAAGTCCGGGAAACCGGGCGGGAGCAGCAGCGCGCGGGGCCGGATGCGGTCGACCGGTTCGCCCGCCTCGTCGGCGTCCTGCCGGTAGCGGTAGGCGACGTTGTGCTGGAAGCCGTCGAACGGCCGGTCCCGCACGCTGATGTCCCGCAGCCACTTCACGTGCGCCATGCCGTACCAGCCGGGTACGACAAGCCGCAGCGGATGGCCGTGCTGCGGCGGCAGCGGTGTGCCGTTCATGGCATGGGCCACGAGGATCGGCGGGTCCTCACCGGTGGCGACGGTCAGCGGCAGCGCGCGCTGGTAGTCCTGCTCGACGCCGCGCTCCACGCCGTGGTCGGCGCCGGTGAACACCACGTCCACCGCGCCCGGTTCGACGCCGGCCGCGTCGAGCAGGACGCGCAGCGGCACGCCCGTCCACTCCGCCGTGCCGACGGCCTCCACGAGCCACGGCTGGCTCACCGGTCGCGGTGCCAGCCGGGCGCGGCCGTTCCCGGCGCACTCCATCGTGACCCGCAGCGTCTCGGCCGGGAACGCGCGGAGCGCGGGCAGGTCGAGGTCGAGTCGGTCGCGGACCAGGCCGCCGACGGTGAGCCGCCAGTCGTCGCCGTCGGTGGGCGGGATGTCGTAGTGCACGAGCACGTAGTGCAGCCCGGGAGGTGTGACGTCGTAGCGCAGGGCCTCCAGCGGCAGGCCGTGGTTGCGGGCGGCGAGCGCCAGTTCGTCGTGGCCGACGCCCTCGCCGTCCGCCGCGAGGCGCGCGGGCGCGCTGACACCGCTCAGCGGAGCTTCCATGCCTCCATGGTGCTCCCGCACGCCCCGCCACGACACTCGAACCGCGCAACTGCCGACGGGCGCCACGCCGGACGGCACCCCTAGCATCGGGCCCATGGACTTGACCCGTCCCGACTTGCCTCGCCCTGACAGGCCTCGCCCCGACGACGTGACCCGTCCCGACCCGACCAGTCCCGAGCCGACCCGTCCCGACCTGGCCCGCCCCGCCGAGATCTGTCTCGTCGGCCTCAGCGCGCCCGGGCACGTCTTCCCCTGCCTCGGGCTGGCGCGGGAGCTCGTCGACCGCGGCCACCGGGTGGCGTACGCGGTGACCGAGCGCTTCGCGGCGACCGTGGCGGCCACCGGCGCCGAACCGCTGCTCTGCCCCGAGACCCTGCCGCTGGACACCGATCTGGCGGCGCTCGCCTCCGATCCGGTGAAGCTGACGACGCTGCTGTTCGAGGAGTCGGTGGCGGCGCTGCCGAGTCTGCTGGAGCACTACGGGCGAGGCGGTGCCGCCGCCCCCGAGCTGGTGTTGCACGACAGCGGGGCGTACGCGGGCGTGGTGCTCGCGCACCGGCTCGGCGTGCCGGCGGTGCAGCTCGCCACCCACATGATCACGGAGGACTGGAGCGACGCGGACGGCGGCGCGCAGAGCGCGGTGTTCACCAGTGAGGCGGCCCGCTCGTACGCGGCCCGCTTCCGGGAGTGGTTGACCGCCAACGGGATGCCGGACACGAGCCCCGACGACCTGGACCGGCCCCGCCGGGCCCTGGCGCTGGTGCCGAGCGCGATGCAACCGGACGTCGGCTCGCTCGACCCGGCGGTGTACAGCTTTGTCGGCGCCGGGCCGGACGGACGGGTCGGGCGGGAGCGGTGGTCGCGGCCGGCGGACGCCGAGCAGGTGGTGCTGGTCTCGCTCGGCTCCGGCTTCACCCGCCGCCCGCACGTCTACCGGGCCTGCGTGGAGGCGTTCGGCGGGCGGCCCGGCTGGCATGTGGTGCTGCAGATCGGCCGGCACGTGTTGCTTGAGGAGTTGGGCGAGCTGCCGGGCAACGTCGAGACGCACGACTGGGTGCCGCAGGCCGCCGTGCTGGCGGAGGCCGACCTGTTCGTCACGCACGCCGGGATGGGCGGCAGCCAGGAGGGTCTGGCGTTCGGCGTTCCGATGGTGGCGGTGCCGCAGGCGCTCGACCAGTTCGACAACGCCGACCGGCTGTGCGCGCTGGGCGTCGCACGCCGCTTGGACAACCAGGCGTTCACCGCGCGGGCGTTGCGTCGCGCGGCGGGCGAACTGCTCGACGATCCGGCGATGCCGGCGCGGCTGGCCGCGCTGCGGGCCGCCGTGCGCGCCGACGGCGGCCCCCGCCGCGCCGCCGATCTCGTCGAACGCGAGGTGGCGGCGGTCCGCGGCTGAGCGCTCGCCACCACCAGGCGTCAGCCCCGATCGCGTCAGCCCCCGATCGCGTCCCCGGCCGCGTCAGCCCCGGTCGGTGAGGGGGAGGCGGTGGGCGAGGAGGGCCGTGTGGAGGGAGGTGCGGGTCTCCGGGTCGGCGAGGTCGACGCCGAGGACCCGTTCGACGCGCGCGAGGCGGTCGTACAGGACGGGCCGGGAGACGTGCAGGGCGGCGGCCGCCGCGGTCTTGTCGCCGGAGTCGAGCAGCGCGGCGAGCGCGTCGAGCAGCCGGGTGCCGTGGTCGGCGTCGTGGCGCAGCAGTGGCCCGAGTTCGCGCGCGACGAAGCGGGCGAGGCGGTCGTCGTCGGAGAGCAGGTGCAGCAGTCCGCGCAGGTGGACGTCGGCGAGCCGGTGCACGGCGGGTCCGGGCGCGGCGCCGGCGGGGCCGGGGCCGCCCGCCGGTTCGGGGCGTACGGAGGCGGCGACGTGGTGGGCTTCGGCGAGGGAGCGTCCGGCGTCGCGTGGGCCGTGCACGGTCTCACCGGCGGCGAGCACGACGTCGCCGGGCGCGCCGAGTTCGGCGGCGACGGCGGCCAGCACGGCGGCCGCGTCGGCGTCGGGCGGCAGGGACAGCAGGGCGAGCACGTCGTCCGGGTCGGTGCCCACGAGCGCGGGCACGTCGCGGTCGCGGAGGGCGGAGGCGAGCGCGGCGGCCAGCCCGGTCAGCGCGTCGGCGGCGGCAAACGCGCGGCGCCCGCGCCGCACCACCGGGCGCGCGGCGACGCCGGTCAGGGAGCGGTCGGTGAGGGGGACGCCGGCCTGGGCGCAGCGGTCGAGCAGTTCCTCGTCGGCGCCCCGGTCGCGCAGGGCGGTGAGCAGGGCGTGGTGGGCCTGCCGTTCGACGCCGTCGCGGTGCCGGGCGTGCAGCCGGTGCAGGGCGAGCGCGGCGGCGGCGCGCTCGACGAGGACGACGTGCCGGTCCGGCGGCGGCTGCGGGGTGAGCACGACAAGCCGTCCCCAGTCGTCGCCGCGGCTGCCGACGACGGTCACCAGCCAGCCGGCCCCGTGGTCGTAGCCGGTGCGACGGTCGAGCCGGACGCGGCGGGAGCGCTGCTCCCAGTCGCGGAGGAGTTCGTCGGCGGGGGCGCCGCCGGTGTCGTAGCCGAGCACCCGGTGGCGGAAGGATTCCAGGACGACGGGATGGCCGGCGATGCGGGCGGCTTCGGCGAGGATGTCGGCGGGGCCGGCCTCGGCGACGCTGAGCGCGGTGAACGCGTCGTGGATCTGGCCGGCCGCCCGCAACTCGACGACCTGCGCGTTCACCAGGCGTTCGCCGACGGCCTGGGTGACGGCCACAAACGGCACCTCGCGGCGCAGGGCGACCAGCGGCAACCCGGCACGTTCGCAGGCCTCGGCGAGGGGCGCGGGCAGCTCCCGGGTCCAGCGGCGGCCGAGTTCGACGACCAGTCCGGCCGCGCCGCCGTCGTCGAGTTCCCGTACGTAGCCGTCGAGGTCCGCGGCGGCGGCCGGGAGGGCGATGCCGGTGGTGAGGACAAGTTCGCCGCCGCGCAGCAGGGGCGCGAGGTCGGCGGCGAGCTCCATGGAGTGCACCCAGCGCACGGGCCGGTCCAGCGCGTCGCGCCCGGCGACCACGTGCGGGTCGCCGCGCCGCAGCTCGGGCATGTCCAGCACCTCGGCCACCGAGGGGTAGCTCACCGCCACGTCCGTACCTCCTCCGGTGCCGGTCGGCCGTCCTACGATGTGTCGGGGAAGGATGCCACATCCGACAGAACGTAGCTGCCGCGGGGCGTCGGATGCCGTTCCAATGGCCGCATGGACAACACGACCCACGGAGACCGCCGCATCACGCACTGGCTCGGCGGCAAGCCCTGGACCGGCACGGCCGCCCGCACCAGCGACGTGCACGACCCGGCCACCGGCGCTGTCACCGCGCGGGTGGACCTCGCGGACGCCGCGACCGTCGACGAGACGGTGGCGGCCGCCGGGACGGCCTTCACCACCTGGCGGCGCACGTCGCTGCCCAAGCGGGTGGCGGTGCTCTTCGAGTTCCGCCGGCTGCTGGCCGAGCGGGCGCCGGAGGTCGCCGCCGCGATCACGGCCGAGCACGGCAAGGTGCTGGACGACGCGGCGGGCGAGGTGCAACGCGGCCTGGAGGTCGTGGAGTTCGCCTGCGGCATCCCGCACCTGCTCAAGGGCGGCCACACGGCGGGCGCGGCCACCGGCGTGGACGTGCACGCGCTGCGGCAGCCGCTCGGCGTGACGGCGATCATCTCGCCGTTCAACTTCCCGGCGATGGTGCCGCTGTGGTTCGCGCCGGTGGCCATCGCCTGCGGCAACACGGTGGTGCTCAAGCCGAGCGAGAAGGTGCCGTCGGCGGCGATGCTGCTGGCCGAGCTGTGGCGGGAGGCGGGGCTGCCGGACGGCGTGTTCAACGTGCTGCACGGCGACAGGGAGGCCGTGGACGCGCTGCTGACACACCCGGACGTGGCGTCCGTGTCGTTTGTCGGCTCCACCCCCGTCGCCCGGCACGTGTACGCGACGGCCGGCGCGCACGGCAAGCGGGTGCAGGCGCTGGGCGGCGCGAAGAACCACATGGTCGTCCTGCCCGACGCCGACCTGGACCTGGCCGCCGACGCCGCCGTCAACGCCGGGTTCGGCTCGGCGGGGGAGCGGTGCATGGCGGTGAGCGTCCTGGTGGCCGTCGAACCGGTCGCCGACGAGCTGATCGGCAAGATCACCGAGCGCATGGCGACGCTGCGGGTCGGCGACGGTCGACGCGGCTGCGACATGGGCCCGCTGGTCACCGCCGAACACCGGGACCGGGTGGCCGGCTACGTCGAGGCGGGGGTGGCGGCCGGCGCCGAGCTGGTGGTGGACGGCCGCGGCGGCCCGGTGGACGGTGAGCCGGGCGGCTACTGGCTCAGCCCGACGCTCTTCGACCGGGTGACGCCACAGATGCCGATCTACACCGACGAGATCTTCGGGCCCGTCCTGTCCGTCGTGCGGGTGGCCTCGTACGACGAGGCGCTGGCCCTGGTCAACGCCAGCCCGTACGGCAACGGCACCGCGCTGTTCACCAACGACGGCGGCGCGGCCCGGCGCTTCGAGGAGGAGGTGGAGGTCGGCATGGTCGGCGTCAACGTGCCCATCCCGGTGCCGGTCTCCTACTACTCCTTCGGCGGCTGGAAGGCGTCCCTGTTCGGCGACAGCCACGCCTACGGCCCGGACGGCGTGCACTTCTTCACCCGCACCAAGACCGTCACCACCCGCTGGGCCGATCCCCGCCACCGCGGCATCGACCTCGGCTTCCCGCAGAACGACTGACGCGGCCGGACACGATCTCGGAGGTCACCATGAACACCCGGCACCAGGCCCTGCGGGAGACCGCCGGCCGCCACCTGATGCTGCACTTCTCCCCGCAGCGGATCGACGACCTGCTCGTCCTGGAACGCGGCGAGGGCCCGTACGTCTTCGACACCCAGGGCCGGCGGTACGTCGACGCGCTGTCCAGCCTCTTCTGCTCGCAGATCGGCTACTCCTACGGGCAGGAGATGGCCGAGGCCGCCACCAGGCAGCTCACCACGCTCGCCTTCAACACCAACTGGGCGACCGCCCACCCGGCCGCGATCGAACTCGCCGAGCGGCTGACCGCGCTGGCGCCGGAGGGCCTGACCAGGGCGTTCTTCACCAGCGGCGGCTCGGAGTCGGTGGAGGCGGCGTGGAAGCTCGCCCGCGAGTACCACCTCGCCAACGGCCAGCCGCAGCGCACCAAGGCCATCGCCCGGCAGACCGCCTACCACGGAGTCACCCTCGGCGCGCTGTCCTTCACCGGCGTCCCGCGCTTCAAGGAGGCGTTCGGGCCGCCGCCGGTGGACGTCGTGCACGTGTCGAACACCAACGCGTTCCGCGCCCCGGACGGCGACGACCCCGACGCCTTCCGCGCCCGGCTGCTGCGCGAGATGGAGGACGCCATCCTCGCCGCGGGGCCCGAGCAGGTGGCGATGATCATCGCCGAGCCGGTGCAGAACGCGGGCGGCTGCCTCACCGCCCCGCCCGGCTACTGGAAGGGCCTGCGTCAGCTGGCCGACCGCTACGGGGCACTGCTGATGGCCGACGAGGTCATCACCGGCTGCGGACGGCTGGGGGAGTGGTTCGGCGTCGCCCGGGAGGGCGTCACGCCCGACCTGGTCAGCCTCGCCAAGGGCCTGACGTCCGCGTACGCGCCGATGGGCGCGGTGGTCGCGGCCGAGCGTGTCGCGGCGGCGCTCATCGACACCGGACGGCCCTTCCGGCACGGCATCACCTTCGGCGGCCACCCGCTGTCGGCGGCCATCGCCCTGCGCAACATCGAGATCTTCGAACGCGACGGCGTACTGGAGAACGTCCGGACCCTCAGCCCGCACCTGCGCGAGCGGATGGAGAAGCTGCGGGAGCTGCCGATCGTCGGCGACGTGCGCGGCGCCGGGTTCTTCCTCGCCGTCGAACTGGTCAGGGACGGCGACCACACGCGCTTCGACCAGTCGGAACGCGACCGGCTGCTGCGCGGCTTCCTCCCCGGCAGGCTGCTGGAGGCCGGGCTGATCGCCCGCGCCGACGACCGGGGCGACAGCGTCCTGCAGATCGCGCCGCCGCTGATCAGCGACGCCGCGCTGCTGGACGACATCGTGGACCGGCTGGCGGACGTGCTCACCGACGCCGGCGAGCGGTTCTGCGCGTAGGGCGCGCGAGGCGCCCGAAGCGTGCGGTGCCCGGACCGCCCGAGCGCGGTACCGGTAACGCCTGACCGACGCACACCGGGACATCCCGGGTCCGCCGGCCATCCGGCCGGCGGACCCGGGCGGCCTGGCATGCCTGCATCCACTCCACGCGCCGATTCCGTGGCGCCACTAAATCGTAACGACGGAATCCCTTGTCGACCGGGCATCCGCCTGCCAGGATCGGCACTCATCCACGGCACACGCCACTGGCAGTCACTCGCACCGTCACTCGCACCCAGTCACTCGCACACAGTCATGGCACAGCACGCGCGGCGCACACCGCGCGCTGCGGGCAGGAGAGTCTGATGGCCGTCCAGCTTCCCGACGCGGCAGCGAAGTACGCGGAAGGAACCCAGTTCATCGGCGGGCGTGCGAGGCCCGGCACCTCCGGGCGCCGGCAGCCCGTCACCGACCCGGCGAGCGGCAAGCCGGTACTGGAGTACGAACTCGCCGGTCCCGCCGACGTGGACGACGCCGTGGCCGCCGCCGAGCGCGCCCTGCCCGAGTGGGCGACCGCCACCCCGGCGGACCGCTCCGAGGCCCTCCACCGGCTGACCGCCGCCCTGCGGGAGATGTCCCCGGACCTGGTGGCCGCCGAGTCGGTCCAGTGCGGCAAACCGGTCCGGCTCTGCGAGGAGTTCGACGTCCCCGGCTCGATCGACAACGCCGCCTTCTTCGCCGGCGCCGCCCGCCGCCTCGACGGGATGGCCGCCGCCGAGTACAGCCCCGACCACACGTCCTCCGTACGCCGTGAACCGCTCGGCGTCGTCGGCTCCATCGCGCCCTGGAACTACCCGCTCCAGATGGCCGCCTGGAAGATCCTGCCGGCGATCGCCGCCGGCAACACCGCCGTGCTCAAGCCCTCCGAACTCACCCCGCTCACCGCGCTGATGTTCGCCGAGGCCGCCCGCGACGCGGGCCTGCCCGACGGCGTCGTCAACATCGTCACCGGCGCCGGCCCGGACGTCGGCGACCACCTCGCCGGCCACCCCGGCATCGCCATGATCTCCTTCACCGGCTCCACCGCCGTCGGCCGCCACGTCGCCCGCCGCGCCACCGAGGGCGTCAAGCGGCTGCACCTC
Source organism: Streptomyces durbertensis (assembly GCF_014156695.1). Lineage (GTDB taxonomy): Bacteria > Actinomycetota > Actinomycetes > Streptomycetales > Streptomycetaceae > Streptomyces > Streptomyces durbertensis. The sequence continues at coordinate 21,826 of NZ_WMLF01000033.1, forward strand.
GAACTCGGCGGCAAGGCACCGTTCCTGGTCTTCGACGACGCCGACCTGGAGGCCGCCGTGCACGGCGCGGTCGCAGGCGCCCTCATCAACAGCGGCCAGGACTGCACGGCCGCCACCCGCGCCTACGTGCAGCGCCCGCTCTACGAGGCCTTTGTCGCGGGCGTCGCCGACCTCATGGCCTCGCTCACCGTCGGCGACCCCGCCGACCCGGCGACTGACCTCGGCCCGCTTGTCTCCCACCGCCACCGCGACCGCGTCGCCGGCTTCGTCGACCGGGCCCGCGGCTACGCGACCGTCGTCACCGGCGGCCGGGTCCCCGGCGGCGACCTCGCGGCGGGCGCCTACTACCCGCCCACCCTGGTCACCGGCGCCGCGCAGGACAGCGAGATCGTCCAGCAGGAGGTCTTCGGACCCGTGCTCACCGTGCTGCCCTTCGACACCGACGACGAGGGCCTGGCACTCGCCAACGACACCCCCTACGGGCTCGCCGCCTCCGTCTGGAGCCGGGACGTCTACCGCACCGGCCGGGCCACCCGCGAACTGCGCGCGGGCTGCGTGTGGGTCAACGACCACATCCCGATCATCAGCGAGATGCCGCACGGCGGCTACCGCGCCTCCGGCTACGGCAAGGACATGTCCGCCTACTCCTTCGAGGAGTACACGCAGGTCAAACACGTGATGTCGGACAACACCGGCGTCGCGCGCAAGGAATGGCACCGCACGGC
>NZ_WMLF01000330.1 GCF_014156695.1 Streptomyces durbertensis
ACCCCAGGGAGCACTCCGCCATGTCACAGACCCCCCAGCCCGATCTCCCCGCCGACTTCCTCCTGGGATCGGCCACCTCGGCCTACCAGATCGAGGGCGCGGTCGACGAGGACGGCCGCACCCCGTCCATCTGGGACACCTTCTGCCGCACCCCCGGCAGGATCAACAACGGGGACACCGGGGACGTCGCCGTCGACCACTACCACCGGTGGCCCGAGGACGTCGCGCTGATGGCCGACCTCGGACTCCAGGCGTACCGGTTCTCCGTCTCCTGGCCGCGGGTGCAGCCCACCGGGCGCGGGCCGGCTGTCCAGCGCGGCCTGGACTTCTACCGGGCGCTCGTCGACGCGCTGCTGGAGCGCGGCATCACCCCGTGGCTCACCCTCTACCACTGGGACCTCCCGCAGGAGCTGGAGGGCGACCCGGCCACCGGCGGCGCGGGCTGGCCCGAGCGCGCCACCGCCGAGCGCTTCGCCGAGTACGCCGTGCTGGTCGCCGAGGCGCTCGGCGACCGGGTCGAGCACTGGACGACCCTCAACGAACCGTGGTGCAGCGCCTTCCTCGGCTACGGCTCCGGCGTCCACGCCCCCGGCCGGACCGACCACGTCGCCGCCCTCCGCGCCGCCCACCACCTGAACCTGGCACACGGGCTCGCCACCCAGGCGCTGCGCGCGAACCTGCCGGGCCGCGCCAAGGTCGGCATCAGCCTCAACCCGGCCGCCGTGCGCGCCCTTTCCGACTCGCCGGCCGACCTCGACGCCAGGCGGCGGGTCGAGGCGCTGTCCAACGGGGTCTTCGAGGGCCCGCTGCTGCACGGCGCCTACCCCGAGGACCTGATCGCCGACACCGAGCACCTCACCGACTGGAGCTTCGTGAAGGACGGCGACCTGGCCGCCGTCCACCAGCCGCTGGACGCGCTCGGCGTCAACTACTACACCCCCACGCTGGTGTCCGCCGTGCCCGAGGGGGCGGCGGCCGAGCGTCGGGACGGCCACGGCCAGGGCGAACAGACACCGTGGCCGGGAGCCGAGAAGGTCGCCTTCCACCAGCCGCCGGGGCCGCTCACCGCGATGGGCTGGAGTGTGGACGCCACCGGGCTGCGGGACGTGCTGCGCCGGCTGGCGAAGGAGGCCGCCGGCGTGCCGCTGTACGTCACCGAGAACGGCATGGCCCGCGACGACCACCCGGCCGCCGACGGCAGCGTGCACGACCCCGAACGCGTCGCCTACCTGCGCGACCACCTCGCCGAGGTGGCCCGCGTGCGGGACGAGGGGGTGGACGTCCGCGGCTACTTCCTGTGGTCCCTGCTGGACAACTTCGAGTGGTCCTACGGCTACGACAAGCGGTTCGGTGCCGTCCACGTCGACTACGGGACGCAGCGCCGCACGCCGAAGACCTCCGCTCGCTGGTACGCCGAGCTGATCCGCACCCGCCGACTGCCGCCGGTGGACTGAGCCGGACGCGCTCGGGGCGCGTCGAGGCCGCCCGGATGATCACCGACGGCGGGGATCATCCGGGCTCCTGCCCGAATCCGGGCAGGGTATTTGCGAAACGCTCGCCCGACCCTCAGTATCAACGGGTGCTCGATCGCCGTACGCCGTCCCACGACGACCTCGTCGACCACCTCGTCCGCACCACCGCGCTCCAGCGCGGCGAGGCGGCCCGTGTGGTGCTCGACGTGCTGGCGTACTTCGACGAGACCGCCGCGGAGTTCGTGCGCAGAAGGCACCGGGAACTCCAGGCGCGCGGCCTGACCAATCCGGCGATCTTCGACCGGATCAGCGAGGAGCTGCCGCACCGCGCGGTGGCCCCGCCGGCGCTGTCGCTGCGCCAACTGCGGCGCATCGTCTACGGCTGAGCACCGGAGCGCCCCACCCGGCGAGATGCCGGCGGCGCGGCAGCACGAGGGAAAGAGAGAGCGGTATGTGCGGAATCGTCGGTTACATCGGCAAGCGGGACGTCGCCCCGCTGCTGCTGGAAGGACTGCAGCGGCTGGAGTACCGGGGCTACGACTCCGCCGGTATCGCCATCCACGCGACCGGCCCCGGCCGCGCCGGCGGACTGCGCACGGCGAAGGCCAAGGGCCGCGTACGGGAGCTGGAGGCGCGCGTCCCCGCGCGCTTCAACGGCACCACCGGCATCGCCCACACCCGCTGGGCCACCCACGGCGCCCCCAGCGACGACAACGCCCACCCGCACCAGGACGTCGACGGCCGTGTCGCCGTCGTGCACAACGGCATCATCGACAACGCCTCCGAGCTGCGTGCCCGCCTCACCGCCGAGGGCGTCGTCTTCACCTCCGAGACCGACACCGAGGTCCTCGCCCACCTGATCGGCCGCTCCACCGCCGACAGCCTGGAGGAGCGGGTCCGCGAGGCCCTGCGTTTGGTCGAGGGCACCTACGGCATCGCCGTGCTGCACGCCGACTTCACCGACCGCATCGTCGTCGCCCGCAACGGCTCGCCCGTCGTCCTGGGCATCGGCGAGCACGAGATGTTCGTCGCCTCCGACGTCGCCGCGCTCGTCTCGCACACCCGCCAGGTCATCACCCTGGACGACGGTGAGATGGCCACCCTCAAGGCCGACGACTACCGCACCTACACCACCGAGGGCAGCCGCACCACGGCCTCGCCGACCACCGTGGAGTGGGAGGCCGAGTCCTACGACATGGCCGGCCACGACACGTACATGCACAAGGAGATCACCGAGCAGGCCGACGCCGTCGACCGCGTGCTGCGCGGCCGTATCGACGACCGCTTCGCCACCGTGCACCTCGGCGGCCTCAACCTCGACGCCCGCGAGGCCCGCTCGGTGCGCCGGGTGAAGATCCTCGGCTGCGGCTCCGCCTACCATGCCGGGCTGATCGGCGCCCAGCTCGTCGAGGAGCTGGCGCGCATCCCCGCCGACGCCGAGCCGGCCAGCGAGTTCCGCTACCGCAACGCCGTCGTGGACCCCGACACGCTCTACATCGCGGTCAGCCAGTCCGGCGAGACCTACGACACGCTCGCCGCCGTCCAGGAACTCAAGCGCAAGGGCGCCCGGGTGCTCGGCGTCGTCAACGTCGTCGGCAGCGCCATCGCGCGGGAGACCGACGGCGGCGTCTACGTGCACGCCGGGCCGGAGATCTGCGTCGTCTCCACCAAGTGCTTCACCAACACCGCCGTCGCCTTCGCGCTGCTCGCCCTGCACCTGGGCCGCATCCGGGACCTCTCCGTCGCCGACGGCAAGCGGATCATCAACGGACTGCGCCGTCTGCCGGAGCAGATCGGCGAGATCATGAAGCTCGAACCGGAGATCCGCAAGATCGCCGCCGAGTACGCCGAGGCGAAGTCGATGATGTTCGTCGGACGGGTGCGCGGCTATCCCGTCGCGCTGGAGGCCTCCCTGAAGCTCAAGGAGATCTCCTACATCCACGCCGAGGCCTACCCGGCCTCCGAGCTCAAGCACGGGCCGCTCGCACTGATCGAGCCGGCCGTGCCGACCGTGGCGGTCCTCCCCGACGACGAACTGCTCGACAAGAACCGCGCCACGCTGGAGGAGATCAAGGCGCGCAGCGGCCGCATCCTGGCCGTCGCCCACGGCGAGCAGGAGCAGGCGGACCACACGATCGTCGTGCCGCGCAACGAGGTCGAGCTGGACCCGATCCTGATGGGCATCCCGCTCCAACTGCTCGCCTACCACACGGCGCTGGCGCTCGGCCGCGACATCGACAAGCCGCGCAACCTGGCGAAGTCCGTCACCGTGGAGTGAGTCCGGCGTGAAGTCGGGGTGAGCCGGCCGTGGGACGGCGGGCGGGCGACCCCGGAACGCGTGCCACCAACGCGTTCCGGGGCCGCCTCCCCTTTGCCGGCGTCGCCCATTACGCCGGCGCAGAGCCGCCGGAAGCAGACCGTCACCTCCGCCTCCGGCAGCGCGTGTCCCACCTATATGCCCCTCACAAGCGCACAACCCACCCCCTACGGGCGAGTAGGTTCAATCGTCACGCATCGCCGCCGTCCGGGCACTCGTCGCTGTCGTCAGCGGCGGCAGACGTAGACCATGTCCATCGGGTCGTCCGGGACGTCGTGCGTCGTCACGTCGGTGAAGCCGGCGTCGGCCAGCATGCTCCGGGCCAGCTCCTCACCCCAGGCCGTGCCGAGACCTGCGCCGCCGTGGGCCAGCGACACGGTCATGCAGTGCATGACGCTCACGCCGTAGATCATCGGGGCGAGCGGGTTGCCGATGTTCTTCTCCAGCCTGCTGGAGGACTTGGTGTCCATCATCACGAACAGCCCGTCCGGCCGGAGCGCCGCGCTCACCGCGGCCAGCACGCCCGCCGGATCCACCTGGTCGTGGATGGAGTCGAACGCGAACACCACGTCGAAGCCGGGCTCGGCCGGCAGCCGCACGACGTCCAGGACCTCGAACCGCGCGTGCGCGAGCCCCGACGCGGCGGCCTCGGAACGCCCCGACTCGACGGCCTCCTCGCTGATGTCGTAGCCGACGAACGTCGACGCCGGATACGCGGCCGCCATCACGTTGACCGCGTGCCCGGTGCCGCACCCCACGTCCGCCACCCGGCAGCCCGTGGCCAGTCGGTCGGTGAGGCCGTCCACCAGGGGCAGGATGCCGTCGATCAACTGGCCGTCGTAGAGCCCGCGGCTCATGGCGTCCATGACGCTGGTGAAGTCCGGACGGAACTCCTCGTAGGGGATGCCGCCCCCCTCGCGGAACACCCGTGTGGTGTCGTTCATGTGCGGGGCGAGCAGCGTGACGATCTCGCTCAGGGAGGCCATGTTCTGCGAGCCGCCACCGGTCAGACAGGCCGCGTGCTCGGCCGGCAGCGTGTACCGGCCGTCGTCCGGGTCGTACTCGACGATTCCGCCGGTCACCAGCGACCCCAGGCACTCACGGACGTAGCGTTCCTGCAGTCCGGCCCGGTCCGCGAGCTCCCCGCTGGTCCCCGGCCCCTGGGCCAGCGTCTCGAAGAGGCCGGTCCGGTAACCGATGTCGACCATCAGCGTCAGCACTCCGCCGGAGAAGGTGTCGATCAGCTTCCCGGCGAACTCCTCCATGCGGCGCTCGTCCAGGCCGGAGCTCTGCTGCTGTGGTTCAAGATGGGTGGTCATGGTTGTGCCCTCCTTCCAGAAGTGGACACATTCATGACGATATGACCTACCCGGTGGTTCGGCCGCGCGGAACCCTCACCACGCCCTCCTGGATCACCGAGACCGCCAGCCGGCCGTCCTCCGTGAAGATCCGGCCCTTGCCCAGGCCCCGGCCGCCCTGCGCGGTCGGCGACTCCTGGTCGTACAGCAGCCACTCGTCCGCCCGGAACGGCCGGTGGAACCACATCGCGTGGTCGAGGCTGGCGCCCACCACGTCGCCCACCGCCCAGCCGCCGCGGCCGTGCGCCAGCAGCACCGAGTCCAGCAGCGTCATGTCCGACACGTACGTCGCCAGGCAGATGTGCAGCATCGGCTGGTCCCGCTCGCCGTCGAGCCGACCGTTCGTCCGGAACCACACCTGGGAGCGCGGCTCGCTCGGACCGCTGACCGCCGCCGCGTACGGCGGCTCGTTCACGTACCGCAGGTCGACCGCCGCCCGCGCCTCGCTCATCCTGCGCGGCACCTCGGGATCACCGAAGAGACGGGCGTACTTGGGCAGCATCTCCTCGGCGTCCGGGAGCGTACGCGGGTCGGGGGCCGGCGGCATCGGCTCCTGGTGCTCCAGGCCCTCCTCGTACGTCTGGAACGACGCGGAGAGGTGGAAGATCGGCTGACCGTGCTGCACGGCCACCACCCGGCGGGTGGTGAAGGAGCGGCCGTCCCGGATGCGGTCGACCGTGTAGACGATCGGCGCGCCGGGGTCGCCCGCGCGCAGGAAGTACGCGTGCAGGGAGTGCGCCGGCCGGTCCTCCGGCACGGTACGGCCGGCGGCCACCAGCGCCTGCGCGGCCACCTGCCCGCCGAACACGCGGGGAACGAGCGAGGGGCGGCTGACGCCCCGGAAGATGTCCTGCTCGATGCGCTCGAGGTCGAGCAGGTCGAGCAGCGAGTCCAGTGCCTGGGTCATGTTCCTGTGGTTCCGGGCGCCGCCGCCCGGAACCACAGGAACATGACCCAGGCACTGGACTCGC
>NZ_WMLF01000331.1 GCF_014156695.1 Streptomyces durbertensis
GCACGAAGGCACCACCGAACCACCTCCCTGAAACCCTCGCCCCGCCGCACACCGCCGGGGCAGTTCATCGCGACAGGAGGACCGCTGTGGCCGCAGAGCCCGGGATCCGCAGAACAGGCACCACCCGAGGCGAGGAACCGGAAGCCGACCTCGCCGCCGGCCCGGACGCCGAACCCGGCGGAACAGGCGGCGGGCGCCATCCCGTCGACGAGACCCTGCCGCCGCTGAAGATGATCACCAGCGGCCTCCAGCACGTCGCCGCCATGTACGCCGGAGTGGTCGCCGTCCCGCTGGTCATCGGCGCCGCCGCCGGACTGGACACCGCCGACACCACCCTGCTGATGGCCGCGAGCCTGTTCACCGCGGGCATAGCCACCCTGCTCCAGACCATAGGCGTCTGGAAGATCGGCGCCCGACTGCCGTTTGTCAACGGCGTCTCCTTCGCCGGCGTCGCGGCCATGACCGCGATCATCGCCGCCGAGGGCGGCGCCTCCGGACTGCCCGTCATCTTCGGCGCCGTCATCGTCGCCGGCCTGCTCGGCTTCCTCATCAGCCCCTGGTTCTGCAAGCTGGTGCGCTTCTTCCCGCCCGTGGTCACCGGCAGCGTGATCACCCTCATCGGGCTCTCCCTGCTCCCCGTGGCGCTCGGCTGGATCACCGCCGGCACCACCGACGCCTCCGGCGGCGCCTCCATGCGCAACGTCGGGCTCGCCGCGCTCACCCTCACCGTCACCGTGCTGCTCAACCGCTTCGGCCGCGGCTTCCTGAAGTCCGTGTCGATCCTGCTCGGCCTGGTGGTCGGCACGCTGGTGGCGATCCCGCTCGGCATGGCCGACTTCGGCGGACTGCGCGAGGCGGACCTGGTCGGCTTCCCCACGCCGTTCCACTTCGGCGCGCCGCAGTTCTCCGTCGCCGCGATCGTCTCGATGTGCATCGTCATGCTCGTGATCATGACCGAGTCGACGGCCGACATCATCGCCCTCGGCCGCATCGTGGGCCGCCCCGCCGACGAGCGGACGATCGCCGCCGGGCTGCGCGCCGACACCCTCGGCAGCGCGGTCGCCCCGGTCTTCAACGGCTTCGCGGCGAGCGCGTTCGCGCAGAACATCGGCCTGGTCGCGATGACCAAGGTGCGCAGCCGCTACGTCGTCGCGGTCGCCGGCGGCATCATGGTGCTGCTGGGCCTGTGCCCGATGGCCGCCGCGCTGATCTCGGCGGTCCCGCTGCCGGTGCTCGGCGGCGTCGGCGTGGTCCTCTTCAGCACGATCGCGGTCAGCGGCGTGCAGACGCTTGTCCAGGCCGACCTCGGCAAGGGCGCGAACAGCCTGATCGTCGCCGTCACGCTCGGAGTCGGGCTGGCGCCGGAGATGGCACACGGCTTCTACGGGCAGTTCCCCGACGGCCTGACGATCATCCTCGACTCCGGCATCAGCACGGGCTGCGTGCTGGCCGTCGGACTCAACCTGCTCTTCAACCGAGGTGAACGTTCCGCCGCCGCCACCGGGTAGCTTCTCCACCGGCACGACAAGGGCCGGGCGGTCCGAGGAACCTCCTCGCACCGCCCGGCCCCGTTCGTGCCGGAGGGACCCGCCGCCGCTCAGCCGCGCAGCTGCTCGTAGGCCGGCAGCGTCAGGAAGTCGACGTAGTCCTCGTCGAGCGAGACCTTCAGCAGCAGGTCGTGCGCCTCCTGCCAGCGGCCGGAGTTGAACGCATCCTCACCCAACTCCTCACGGATGGCGGCCAGTTCCTCCGTCGCAAGCGACCTGACGACCTGCGCGTCTGCCTTCTCCCGGCCCTGCGGCGCGTCGGGGAAGACCACGCCCGCGTCCACCCACTGCCAGATCTGCGAACGCGAGATCTCGGCGGTGGCGGCGTCCTCCATCAGGCCGAAGATGGCCACCGCGCCCAGACCGCGCAGCCACGCCTCGATGTACCGCACGCCGACCTGGATCGCGTTGCGCAGCCCCTCGTACGTCGGCCTGGCGTCGAGCGAGTCGACCGCGATCAGCTGCTCCGCGCCGACCTCCACGTCCTCCCGCAGCCGGTCCTTCTGGTGGGGGCGGTCGCCCAGCACCGCGTCGAAGGACGCCTGGGCGATCGGGACAAGGTCCGGGTGCGCGACCCACGAGCCGTCGAAGCCGTCCGCCGCCTCCCGGTCCTTGTCCGCCCGCACCTTCTCCAGCGCCCGGGCGTTGGCCTCGGGGTCGCGGCGGTTGGGGATGAACGCGGCCATGCCGCCGATGGCGTGCGCCCCGCGCTTGTGGCAGGTGCGCACCAGCAGTTCGGTGTAGGCGCGCATGAACGGCGCCGTCATGGTCACCGCGTTGCGGTCCGGCAGGACAAACCGCTCGCCGCCGTCCCGGAAGTTCTTCACGATGGAGAAGAGGTAGTCCCAGCGGCCGGCGTTCAGCCCGGAGGCGTGGTCGCGCAGCTCGTAGAGGATCTCCTCCATCTCGTAGGCGGCGGTGATCGTCTCGATCAGCACGGTGGCACGGACCGTGCCGTGCGGGATGCCCAACCGCTCCTGGGCGAAGACGAAGACGTCGTTCCACAGCCGCGCCTCCAGGTGCGACTCCGTCTTCGGCAGGTAGAAGTAGGGGCCCTTGCCGAGGTCGAGCAGCCGCTGGGCGTTGTGGAAGAAGTACAGCCCGAAGTCGACCAGTGCGCCGGGCACCGCCCGCCCTGCGGCGTCGCGCAGGTGGCGCTCCTCCAGGTGCCAGCCGCGCGGCCGCATGACCACGGTGGCCAGTTCCTCGGCCGGACGCAGCGCGTAGCTCTTGCCGCGCTCGTCGGTGAAGTCGATGCGGCGCTGGTAGGCGTCGGTGAGGTTGAGCTGGCCGCCGATGACGTTCTGCCAGGTCGGCGCGGACGCGTCCTCGAAGTCCGCGAGCCAGACGCGGGCGCCGGAGTTCAGCGCGTTGATGGTCATCTTCCGGTCGGTGGGACCGGTGATCTCCACCCGGCGGTCCTGGAGGGCGGGCGGCGCCTCGGCCACCCGCCAGTCCCCGGCGCGCACGTCGGCGGTCTCGGGGAGGAAGTCGAGGGTGCTGGTCCTGGCGATCTCGGCTCGGCGTTCGGCGCGGCGGGCGAGCAGCTCGTCCCGTCGTGGCGTGAAGCGTTCGTGGAGCGCGGCTACGAAGGCCAGCGCCGCCTCGGTCAGCACCTCGTCCTGACGGGCGGGTGCCTGGCTCGGGTCGACATCGACGATGGCCAGCGGTGACGGCGCTGGTGCGGACATATGGCTGTCACTCCTTCAGCGGGCGGTGCGCCTGGAGGCCCCAGGCTCCGCCGGGGTACACGTGTGCGGGCGGCCAGGCACGCCGTGCCCGAACGCCTCTCACTTTCGGAGACTAGTTTCCTCATCGCGGAATATCAACGGTCTGTTGACGTCGAGATCGTTGATGTCGAGATATTTTTCCGCCGAGGCGCCGCGGTATGCCCCGCGCGCCGGCGCGGGGAGGCGGCTCGATCCGGTTCCAGGTCGGCCGGGGCGCGGCAGGCCGGCGATCCGAGTGCGGTGTGTTATCGGTCATGCGCCGAGCGTGCGCACCGGGTGCGGTGGAGTGGGAGGCGTGGGGCGGGCGAAGGATAGCCGTGCCCGTCGAACCCCGTGGGCGCTTGACGGCGGGGGTCGCCCGTGTGGGCGAGGCGCATGGTTGTCCGCCGCGTCGCGTCCGGGAAGATGCCCGGCCGATTTCCGCCCACCGTATGGACTTCCGGTCCGGCCTTGGCGTTAACTGTCTCACCCGCACGCGGAGTTGAGCGGCCATCAGCACAGTGTGACGACCGTGCGGGTGCGGTGGGGCCTGCCCGCCGCGCGGTTCCTCGTCGCGCCCGCCCGGGGCGGCGACCACACACCACTGCATACAGGGGCAATGTGACTGGGTGGGGGAGTACCGCCGTACAGGGCGGTCCGGGAGGCGTCGAGGGCGGCGCCGTCCTGTCGGGGCGGCGCTACGGATATGCGGAGACCGAGCGGTCGCGCGCGCTGCGCGCCGCCGTCTCCGGACTGCGCCACGCCCTGGCCCGACATCCGGTCGAACTGCCGGACCGGGCCGTCGCCGAGGAGGAACTGGCCGCGCTGGCGGCCATGGCGGCCGAGTCGGAACCGGAACCGGCGCGGCTGCGCGGGGCCCTCCTGCTGGTGCTCGGCGCCCTCGGGTCGGTCAGCGCGCTCGCCGAGCCGCTGACCGAACTCAACGCCGCGATAGCCCGTTTCGGGCCCCCGTCGGGCCGCCGCTGACCGCTGGCCATCGCGCCGGCGTGCGCGCCCTGGTGAACGCCGGCGCGCACGCGAGTGTGCGCGCCGGGGTGCGTGGCCCCCGGTCGGCGCGGGGTCGGCGCCCGGCCGGCGGGGGTCAGGCGCTTGTGGAGCCGTTGCTGGCGAGCGCGCCGGAGAGCTCCCGTGCGACCTCCTGCAACAGCGGCACGATCTTCTCGGTCGCGGTGTCGGTGACCCGTCCGGCCGGGCCGGAGACGGAGATGGCGGCGGCGGTGGGGGAATCCGGCACCGACACGGCGATGCAGCGGACCCCCATCTCCTGCTCGTTGTCGTCCAGCGCGAAGCCGCGCTCGCGCGTGGTCTCCAGCGCCGCGAGGAACCCGTCGGGGGTGGTGATCGTGCGGTCGGTGGCCGCCGGCATGCCGGTGCGGGCGAGCAGCGCCCTTACCTCGTCGGCCGGGGCGTCCGCGAGCAGTGCCTTGCCGACGCCCGTCGAGTGCGGCAGCACCCGGCGGCCGACCTCGGTGAACATCCGCATCGAGTGCCGGGACGGGACCTGGGCGACGTAGACGACCTCGTCGCCGTCGAGCAGTGCCATGTTCGCGGTCTCGCCGGTCTCCTCCACGAGTCGGGCGAGGTAGGGCCGCGCCCAGGTGCCGAGCAGTCGGGAGGCGCTTTCGCCGAGCCGGATGAGCCGGGGACCGAGCGCGTACCGCCGGTTGGGCTGCTGGCGGACGTAGCCGCAGGCCACGAGGGTGCGCATCAGTCGGTGAATGGTCGGCAGGGGCAGTCCGCTGCTGCTGGCCAGTTCGCTCAGCCCGACCTCGCCGCCGGCGTCGGCCATCCGCTCCAGAAGGTCGAACGCGCGTTCGAGTGACTGCACACCGCCGCTTGCCGTCGGGCTGCTGGCGGTCTTGCGCTCGGCTGGCGGCACGTGGCGCTTTCCCTTCTCTTCCGGGCGGGGTGACACCGCCGAATGCTACCGGTCCGCGACTCGTTCGGGTCGGCTCGTGTTCGACGGTAGTGGCAGGTGAAGGGCTGAATGTCCGCTTGGTCGGCTGCGCGGTGCGACTCCGTACGGGCCCGGCCGTAGGTTCCTTTGTTCTGCAACTCGGAATCCGGGTTCCATTTGGTGGAATCATCCAAAGGGTGTCGTCCGTTGCCCTCATCCCCCGGATCGCTCTTGACGGGGCTGTCATGGACGGGAAGACTCTTCAACAGAACGTTGAACTTCCGTACTGCGGAAGCTCAGCCACCTCACCGTACGAACCCAGGAGGGGCCGTTGTCCGCCAGCCAGCCCGGTCCGGAACCCGTCGAGGCGGAGCTCGCGTTCCGCTCACGGCAGGTACTCACCCCCGACGGGCCCCGCCCGGCCACCGTCACCGTGACCGGCGGCGAGATCACCGCCGTCCTCCCGCACGACGCACCGCTCCCGCCCGCCACCCGCCTGGTGGACTGCGGCGGCGACGCCCTGCTGCCCGGCCTCGTCGACACCCACGTCCACGTCAACGACCCCGGCCGCACCGAGTGGGAGGGCTTCTGGACGGCCACCCGGGCGGCCGCCGCCGGCGGCGTCACCACCCTGCTCGACATGCCGCTCAACAGCCTGCCGCCCACCACCGCCGCCGCCCACCTCGCCGTCAAACGCGACGTGGCCCGCCCCAAGGCACACGTGGACACCGGCTTCTGGGGCGGCGCCGTCCCCGGCAACGTCAAGGACCTGCGCCCGCTGCACGAGGCCGGCGTCTTCGGCTTCAAGTGCTTCCTCTCCCCGTCCGGCGTCGACGAGTTCCCGCAACTGGACCGCGACCAACTGCGCGAGGCCCTGACCGAGATCGCCTCCTTCGACGGACTGCTCATCGTCCACGCCGAGGACCCCGCCCACCTGGGC
>NZ_WMLF01000332.1 GCF_014156695.1 Streptomyces durbertensis
GTCGGTGGCTGTGCACCACTTCTGGAGCGGTCGCGCCCAACCGGTCGGGCTGCCCGCCCCCGACCCGGCCGCTTCGGCCCCGCCGCCCGTCGACTCCGCGGCCGGGCTGCCGGGCGCCACCGGGGACGCTTCGAGCGGCGGGCCGCCGGGAGCGGCACCGCTGAAGGACGTGCACGTCGACGTCTCGGGAGAGGTCCGTCGCCCCGGAGTGGTCCGGCTTCCGTCGGGTTCCCGGGTCGCGGACGCGCTGCGGGCGGCCGGGGGAGTCCTTCCGGGCGTCGACACCGACCGGCTCAACCGGGCGCGGCAGTTGTCGGACGGCGAGCAGGTCATGGTCGGTCGGGAGCCGCCGGAGGGCGAGCCACCGGCGCCGGGCGCGGGTCCACCTCCCGACGGCGCGCCCTCCGGGCCGCTCGGCCTGAACTCCGCGACCAGCGAGCAGTTGCAGGCACTACCGGGCATCGGACCGGTACTCGCCCAGAACATCATCGACTACCGGACACGCAACGGGGGCTTCACCTCGCTCGACCAGTTACGTGAGGTCAACGGCATCGGTGACCACCGCTTCGCCACCCTGCAGCCGCTGGTGACCCCGTGAAGCCCGCCGATCCGGGCGGCGGCCCGGGGAAGCCCGAGCCCGCCGCGAGACCCCCCACGCCCGAACGACTCGCGGTGCACGCGGAGTCGGGGCATCGGCTCGGTGCCGCCCACCCGCGCCAGGAGGCGCCCCTCGACCTCCGACTTGTGCCGCCCGCGGTGTCCGCCTGGACGGCGGCCGCCCTCGCACCGGCTCTGACCGGCACGGCGGTCGCGCTGCTGGTCTGCGGCTGTCTCGCGGCGGCGGCCGTGCTCTGCGTCGCCGGACGGCGAAGGGCCCGGGGGCCGTGTGGTCCGGCCCGCCGGGCGACGGCGCGCGTACGCCGGAGCCGCATCTCCGGCGGCGCCCTGGTCGCGGCCGGGGCCGCGCTGCTCTGCGCCGCCGCCGGCGCGACGGCCGCGGGCCTGCACACCGCGGCCGTGCACGACGGCCCGCTGCCGGGCCTCGCGGAGGCGCATGCCCATGTCACCCTCCGGCTCAGCCTGACCGGCGATCCGCGTCGGACGCGGGCCCGCCCGGGTCAGCCGCGCACGGTGGTGGTGGCCCCGGCGACCGCCACCCGGGTCGTCCAGGGAGGCGGCCCGACCACCGCGATCCGCAATCCCGTCCTGGTCGTGGCGCCGCCGGAGCGGGCCGACGCGTGGCTGGGGCTGCTGCCTTCCACCACGATGGAGGTACGTGCCCGCCTGGCGGCGCCGCACGACGGCCGGGCCGGCGACATCGCCGCTTTGGCGCGTGTGTCCGAGGAGCCGACCACCCTGGCGCCGCCCAGCACGGCCCAGCGGCTCGCGGGTTCCGTGAGACAGGGCCTGCTCGACGCCACAGACGGACTTCCCGAGGACGCCAGGGCCATGATCCCGGCGCTGGTCATGGGGGACACCTCCCGGTTGCCCACCGACCTGTGGAACGCGGTGCGGGCAGCCGACATGACCCATCTGATCGTGGTCAGCGGCGCTCACGTGTCCCTTGTCCTCGCGGTCCTCATCGGGGCCCCGGGAACCGCCTCCCGTTCCGAACGCCGGGGCCTGGCAGCCCTGTTGGGCGTACCGCTGCGCACGACGGCGGTACTGGGCGCGGGACTGCTCATCGCCTTCACCATCGTGTGCCGCCCCGGCCCGAGCGTGCTGCGGGCGGCGGTGTGCGGAGGCATCACCCTGCTTGCCATCGCCACCGGCCGGCGGCGGTCGCTGCTGCCCGCGTTGGCCGCCGCGGCGCTCCTGCTGGTGCTCTACGACCCGGCGCTGGCGAGGTCGTACGGCTTCCTGCTCTCCGTTCTGGCCACCGGTGCCCTGCTGGTGATCGCGCCCCGCTGGAGTCTGTTCCTCCAGCAGCGCGGCGCACCGCTGCCGCTCGCGGAGGCGGTGGCGGCTACGGCGGCGGCGCAGGCGGTGTGCGCGCCGATCGTCGCGGTGTTCGCGGCCCGGGTGAGCCTGGTGGCGCTGCCGTGCAACGTGCTGGCCGGGCTGGCGTTCGCGCCGGCCACCCTGCTCGGCTGCCTCGCGCTCGCGCTGGCGCCCGTCTCGGGAACGGCCGCCGGAGCGGCGGCGTGGCTGGCGAGTTGGCCGGCCCGGTGGATCGCCGCGGTCGCCAGAACCGGAGCGGGCCTGCCGGGAGCCGAGGTCGGCTGGCCCGGAGGCTGGGCGGGCGCGGCGGCGTTGGCGGCGGTGACCGGCGGTGTGCTGCTCGTGCTCAGACCGGCGCTGCGGCGGCCGTGGGCAGTGGCCGGTTTGGTCCTGCTGCTTGTGGTGGCGGTGCTTCGGCCGCAGCCACTCACCCGGTGGGTCACCGGCTGGCCGCCACCGGACTGGCGGCTGGTCGCCTGTGACGTGGGGCAGGGCGACGCGTTGGTGCTGTCGGCCGGTGGGCGCGGCGCGGTGGTGGTGGACGTAGGCCCTGACCCGGCGGCGGTGGACGCCTGCCTCCGCGACCTCGGGGTGCGGCACATCCCGCTGCTTGTCCTCACACACTTCCACGCAGATCACGTCGCCGGACTTCCGGGCGCGCTGTCGGGCCGGTCGGTCGGCGTGATCCAGACGTCGACGCTGTACGAACCGCCGGGCCAGGCGGAGTTCGTCCGCCGCGAGGCGCGGAAGGCGGGTGTCCCGATGGCTCCGGCGGTGGCCGGGGAGCGGCGACGGCTTGGGGAGCGGCTTGAATGGGAGGTGCTGTGGCCGCCGCCCCACCCGGCCGGACTCGGGGCCAACGACGCGAGCGTCACGCTGCTGGTGCGCAGCGGCGGCCTCACGATGCTGCTGCCGGGAGATCTCGAACCACCGGCCCAACGCCGGCTGTTGGTCGAGCGTCCGGAGCTGGCGGACGTCGACGTGCTCAAGGTCGCCCATCACGGCTCGGCGTACCAGCATCCGCCGTTGTTGGCCCGCCTGAGACCCCGGCTCGCCGTGGTCTCGGCCGGCGCGGACAACGGCTACGGACACCCCGCGCCCACCACGCTTGAGCTGCTGCGAGCCCACGGTGCCGGGATCGTCCGCACCGACACGGACGGGGCGGTCGCGGTGAGCCGGGCGGAGGACGTCGGACTTCGGGTGACCCACGCGGCCCCGCCCCGCCCGCGGCGCCCGGCCGGCTCCGCCGACGGCCCGGTGCGCGCCGACGGAGCCGGTCCCATGGGACCTCAGGCCCGCCACACGCCGTCCCGCATGAGGACGCTGCCCTTCAGCTCGTTCTCCTCCCGCCACGCGCGCAGCGTGCGGGGAAGGAACCGCAGGAAGACGTACTCCTCGTCCCCGCGCGGATCCCAGCCCACCTTCGCCGCGAACGCGTCGCCCGCCCGGGGAGCGAGGCCGTCGGGCGCGAGCTGCTCGGCCTTCGCCTCGATGAGGACGACGTCCCGGGTGTGCCCGAGAGCGATGGTCGCCCCGGAACCCGCGCGGATGTTCCGTGCCGTGCGGGAGGTGCGTCTGGTGCACATGACCAGCCCGCCGTCATGGAAGACGAAGCTGAGAGGCACCATGTACTGCTCGCCCTCGGGCGAGGCCGTCGCAACCCAGGCGTCGACGTCCTCCTCCAGCCTGGTGAGGACATCTGCCCTGCGCTGTTCGCCGGTTCGTGGCGGGCGGTGTTCCGTGGTTGCCATGGTCGGGACGCTAGCCAACGGACGGCTGACGGCGCATCGGGCCACGGTCGTGGAACGGAGGCGTCGGGTAGGTCGGTGGCCCGTCCACCGCCGGGGTTGCGGTGGCGGGGTCAGTCGCGTTCGAGCCAGCCTTCGTGGTGGGCGGCCAGTTCGTCGAGGGCGGTCGGCGAGCAGACCCCCTCCGGGTCCTCCAGGACCACCAGCCACTGCGCGTCCTCCGCGTCGTCCTCTCCGGCGAGCGCGTCCCGGACCAGACGGGGCTCCTCCGGGAGGGGGAGGCTCTCGGCCAGTTCCTCGGCCACCTCCTCGGCGCTGTCCCGGTCCGGCAGGACCAGCACGTGCCGCAGGGGTGCGTCCGGTGCGGTGCTCGGTTCCATGGGTTGCTCTCCGCGGTCCTCGAAGCGGTCTCCGGTCTCCTCCACCGGGACATTGTGCGACAGCGGCGGCTGCGGCCCGCCTCCGGTGTCCGCCCTCCGGCCGCACGCGTCCGCGCGGCCGGGCGCCGGCGCCGGGGCGGGAGCGCGTTGTCGGAGGGGCGTGGGATGCTGGACGGCGATGGCCCCTAAGAGCGCAGCTTCCGCGAAGTCCCCCAAGCCCACGAAGGCCGCCGCAGACGACCCGTTGGCGGCGGTCACGCTGGCGGTCGGCCAGGAGGAGTTGCTGGCAGACCGGGTCGTCCGCGAGGTGGTGGCGGCCGCGAGGGCCGGCGACCCGGACACGGACGTGCGGGACCTGGCCCCAGGCGCGCTCCAGCCGGGCATGCTCGCGGAGCTGACAAGCCCGTCCCTGTTCGCCGAACGCAAGGTCCTGATCGTCCGGCAGGCGCAGGATCTGTCCGCCGACACGGTCAAGGAGGTGAAGGCCTACCTCGCCGAGCCGGTCGAGGAGGTGCTGCTGGTGCTGCTGCACGCCGGCGGAGCCAAGGGCAAGGGGCTGCTCGACGCCGCGCGCAAGGCCGGTGCCCGGGAGGTGCTCTGCGCGAAGCTCGCCAAGCCGGCGGAGCGGCTGTCCTTCGTACGCGGCGAGTTCCGGGCGCTCGGCCGGTCCGCCACGCCGGAGGCGTGCCAGGCCCTGGTGGACGCGATCGGCAGTGATCTGCGGGAGCTGGCCTCGGCCTGCGCGCAGCTTGTCGCGGACGTCGAGGGCACGATCGACGAGGCGGTGGTCGCCCGCTACTACACCGGCCGCGCGGAGGCGTCGAGCTTCGCGGTGGCCGACCGCGCGGTGGAGGGCCGGGCCGCCGAGGCGCTGGAGGCGCTGCGCTGGGCGCTGGCCACCGGTGTGGCCCCGGTGCTGGTGACCAGTGCTCTGGCGCAGGGGGTCCGGGCGATCGGCAAGCTCGCCTCGGCGCGTTCGGGCATGCGCCCGGCGGATCTCGCCAGGGAGCTGGGCATGCCGCCGTGGAAGATCGACAGGGTGCGGCAGCAGATGCGTGGCTGGTCGGCGGACGGCGTCGCCACGGCGCTGCGGGCGGTCGCCGAGGCGGACGCGGCGGTCAAGGGCGGCGGCTACGACCCGGCGTACGCGTTGGAGAAGGCCGTCGTGACGATCGCGCGGGCGGCCCGTTCCCGCTGAGGACGGGCGCGGTCCATCGTCGGCGGGGGCCGGTGTCGGCGGGGTCCGGTGTCGGCGCGGGCCGACGTGGGCGGGGTCAGATGTCGCCCTCGCCGCGCTTGGGCGGACCGCTGTCGGAGTCGGCGCCGCCGGTGCGTTCGCCGGCGTCGCTGGAGGTGTCGGAGCCGGCGGGCTTGCGCAGCTCCGCCAGCGTCTCCTCGGTGCTCTTCGTCAGCATGGAGCGGACCTGCGTCTTGCTGAGCGGGCTCTGGCCGGCGCGGGGGATGTCCACGTCGCTCCACTCCAGGTGGGTCTCCACCCAGCCGTCCCGGACCGTCAGCGCGGCGTAGGTCAGCCGCCCGTCGCGCTTGCGTTCACTGGTGACGAGGAAGGCCTCCTCGCCCAGCTCCTCCACCGGTTCGACCCGGTACCGCTGGGTCTCGTTTGACCGGCTCTCCTGGGCCTGCGCCCTGGCCTCGAACTCGGCGGTCGGGTCGGTCTTCTTGTGCCAGGTCGCGGTGAAGGTGACAAAGGTGGAGGGGTAGCCGCTGGAGCTGCCGCGCCGGTACCGCATGAGGCAACTGCTGGTGTCCATGGCGTCGTGGGTGGAGTGGTTGGCGGTGTTGCCGCCCTGCGCGGTGTAGTGCTCGAGGAAGGGGGAGCGGTAGACGGCCTCGCACATGTCCTCGTGGAAGTTGTAGCCCGCGAGGTCGGCGGTCGGCTCGGAGTCCTTGCCGAGGCCGCCTCCGACGATGGTCACGGCGGCCCAGACGGCGGAGGAGAGCACCACGCCTCCCAGTGCCCACACCCATCCGGGCAGTCGGCCCCGCGTGGGGCCGGCCGGGGCGGGGGGAGCG
>NZ_WMLF01000333.1 GCF_014156695.1 Streptomyces durbertensis
GGTACGCCCTCTGGCTGGCCGCCCGCGAACACCCCCTCCCCTGACCCCTCACTCGCCCTCGCCCTCTGCCGTCGGAGACGGTGTGGGAGGCGTCCCCGTCCGCGGGTCGGTAGGCACCGGGCCGCTGGGCGTCCGGGGGACCGCCCCCGCTTCACCGCTCGCGGCGGCGGAAGGATCACCAGGCGTCATCGGCACCGCCGGCGCGGACGGCGTCGGACCGGTGGTCGACGCCGTCGACTCCGAAGGAGCCGGCGTCGGTGTCGGCTCCGGCGGCGTCTGGCTGTTGGCGGGCACGGGTGTCAGCGGGGCGCGGGCGCGACCGGCCTCACGAGGTACAGCGGCACCGCGACCAGAGCCGCCGCCAGGCACGCCGCCCCCACCCCCGTCGCCGTACGCAGCACGCGGCGGCGGGACGCCGCGCGGCGGATCTCCGCGTAGCGGCCGGGCGGCGGCGCCAGGTACGCGGACGGAGGCCGGAGAACAACCGCCAAGGGGTCGTCGGCTGCGGGGCCCGCACCCGCCGCGTCATCGTCAAACCGTGTGGTCAAGGCTTCTCCTGAGGTGGGTACGGAGCAGTTCGCGGGCCGCGTGCAGGTCGGCCTTGACGGTCCCTTCCTTGCGCCCGGTCAGCGCGGACACCTCCCGGATCGGCATGTCGGCGTAGTAGAGAACGCGGAAGCCGTGGAACACGCCTGGGACACGAATGCCCGCCGCAAGACCAAACACGCTCGGGCGGCTCGGTCACTGGTAGTACCTCGCATCAGCCAGAGCGGCAGCCGCCCCCCTGATCTCCGCTGCCGCATCGTTGAGTGCGCTCGGCAGGTCGACCAGCCGGGAAAGACCGGCGGCCGCCTCCGCCAGAAGCGGTGCGTTGTCCTGAAGATGCATCAGGTCATTGCCAGCCTCTGCCAGCCAGGGCGCGCTGTCCTGAAGATGGCTGAGCCCATTGCTGGCCTGGTACATCATCAGGGCCACGTCTTCCGAAACGCCAGGTAGTCGCCCACTCGCACGTTCAAGATCATCCTTGAGTACCTTGATCAATGACGCCAGTTGTGGCATCTGTTTCGCAATCTCTCCCAGCAACGGCGCCAGGCGGTCGACGTATGCTTCCTGGGCTTCGCAGATCATTTCTGCGAGCCTTGTCTCGGTCAGACCGCTCAGGCCCGCCAAAGCGTGGCCGCCGTCCGCTTCACGTTCGCGCTTCCACGCCAGAAGAATCTCCACGGTGTACTTCTCGCCGCCCGCACCATCGACTCGCTTATGGTGCACATTGCACAGGAGGATCAGGTTGGCGAAGCTGTTCCTCGCTTCCACCGTCCAAGTCGGATCGAAGCGCTTGCCATCCGGCTTCAGCGCTCGGATGTGAGCGATCTCCAAGCTCAGTACAGGCTCGCCATCGATGAAGCGCACGGTCGGCGCACCACATCGCGGGGCGTAGCAGCCCCCTCGGGCGAGCGTCATCAACGCGGCGATGGTGGCATTGCTGTAGTTGCGACGCAGCTTCTCGGCCATGCCGTTCCTCCTCCGATCGGGCACCGACGAAAGGAACATAGAGGAGGCGACTGACAGTGCCGTCCCTGTCACTCGTTACCTCGATGGCCGACCACACTGCGGTTTGGGGGCGACTCTGGGGCGGCGGAGCACAGACAGGAGCCCGTCTGGTCACGCTCCGACCAGACGGGCTCCTCCAGAGGTTCTACGCAGGCAACCGTGAAGAGAAGACGACCTGGCCCGCGCTGTTGTACGACGTTCTCTCGATGTCGACTACCCATCTGCCCGGGGCCACGTGCAGCTGATCGGCTTCATCGATCGCAGTTGGCCGGCAATGACACGCTCGACGCTCCGGGCCAGCTCCACACCTGCCGCGACCAAGTGCTTTCGCAGGTCATCGCCCCAAGGAGACTTGAACGTCCGCAACTCAGGTACTCCGCCCTCGGCGAAGTGGTTATGCCTCTACGTACACAGAGGTGAGACCGCACGGGACCCGCTCATCGTCAGCGGCTGACACCATGTACCGGACGAGCGGCGTACCTTCACTCATCTCCAGGAATTGCTGGGCGTGTCCGGCTGCGGCGAGATCCTGCGTGGCCCGCGGTGACCTCGTACGAAGCAATGGGTGGTGAGGTCCGGGCCCACCGCTCCTCCCCGTACTCGACACGCTCGCGGGACTTGCGCACGAAGTCGCCGCGACCGTGTTGCTCTCCGATCAGTCGGCCGACGCGGAAGTGTGTCGCCGGTACCTGCTCTGGGAGGATTTGATCGCCTGCGCCAGGCTCGCCGGTGCGAATCAACGAACGAATCTCGTCCGACACGTGTGTAGCGAATGGCCATCAGCTACCGCCCTCCGCGCTTCGGGGGACGCGCACACGGGTCCGATGCATGCCGTCGCTCTCTTCGGGGTGCTCAGACAGGCGGAGGAGCTGGCGGGACCGCAGGCACTCCGGGCACGCGTAGAGCGTGTAGCCGGCGCCGCTGGCTGCTGCCAGGAAGCCCACCGCGACGGAGTCAGGCGAGTTCTTCGAGCAGTAGAGACAGCTCATCGAGGCACCCCCGTGCGGTGGTCGCGGGTGACGACATACTCACCGCGTAGGTCGATCACCAGCAGTTCTCCGGTGTGGAGTCTGAGCTGGCGGCCGTTGTGCACAGTCCGGACATCGATGATCCGCCGGTCGTGGCCACCGATCGCGATGACGTCTCCCCGACGGACGGTCGTAGCGCGCACAACCTCGCGATCGGACCCCTCCGGGCGATCGGTGCAGGGTGGCCGACCTGGCCCCTTTCGCTCATGCACGGCCACCGGTTGCCTCCTCGGTCGCGGTGATTTCCTCGAAGAGCTGGAGGACGCTGCGCAGACTGCGCTTGAGGGCGGTGAAGTGGTACGCGATCTGTTCCGGGTCGGCCGTGCCAAGCGACAGCTTCTCGGCGACCTCCAAGTGCTGCTCGGCGACAATCACGATGGCCTGTTCCATGGCGCCCCGCGTCGGTCGCCCGGCAGCCACGCAGGCCTGGCACAGGTCGAGGCGAAGTGGGCTTCCAGCCGCCGTTTGGGGCGACGGCACCAGGGAACGGCCGCAAAGGGCGCACCACCTGGCGGCGGGCGACTTCGACGGGATCATGAGCCGAGTCCGCTCGCGAAGGCAGAACGGCACTCCTGCAACGCGCGGCACAGGCTCTGCTCACGCCGACGTTCCTCACGCTCGTGAGCGAGAACGTAGGGGCGCACGAGGGCGCTGTCCTCACCCCGCAGCAGGTGCGTCTCCTTCGCCCGCTTTCGGGTCGGGGGCATGCGCCAGGTTTTCCCGGCACTTGGCGGTGGAGTCAGGACGTCGCGGTGAATGGGGCGGAGACCGGCCCGGGTCGCCCGTCGTCGGGCTCCCCACGTGGTCAGTCGCTGGACAAGGTCGAACACGCCTTCAGCTCCTCTACAGCTGGGGGCCGTGCCCTCGGGCGGTGTCGGCCGCTGCGGGGGCGTCTGTCTGGATGGCAGCCCATGCCGTGCTGCCGTTCGCGGTGCCGTCGAGGCCGAACCGGTCAGCGCGTTCAAGCGCCGATAACAGCTCCCGCCAGCGATCAGACGGAGCCGGTTCGGACACATCGGCCTCAATTCGGATGTGGTCGGCGTGGTGGGTGACGCGTGGCTCGAAGCCTGCGGCCGCGATCCGATCCGCGATGTCCCGCGCCCGTGACGCGTGAGCGGATGGGGGCACAGCCGAGACCTCCTTCACCCAGGACATAGTCACTCACCGTGCTTCTAGTTAACTAGGTTAGAGCTAGTGAACTAGATTTGTCACATGCCTGACCAGCCGCCGTACCTCCGCATCGCCGAAGCACTCCGGCAACGCGTCGAGGAGCAGGAATGGACGCCAGGCGATCGCTTGCCCTCACGGGGCACTCTCGGGGCCGAGTACGGAGTAGGAGAGAACGTCGTCCGACGCGCTCAGGAACTGCTCATCTCGCAGGGCATCTTGGAAGGCCGAGCCGGCGCCGGTACGTTCGTGGCGCATCCGCGCGAGAAGGTTCGGATGGTTCGCTCTCTGAGCCGCGAGCGGCGCGGAGGCTCCCCGTTCCGCGCCGACATGGCTGCGATCGGCCGGAGCGGCATGTGGGAGCACCACACCGAGGCGAAGGTGCCGGCGCCCGCCGAGATCGCCGAACGGCTCGGCATCGCCGAGGGCGACCTGTGCGTGCGCACCACGTACGAGTTCCTGAGCAACGGCACCCCGGTCATGCTCTCCACCAGTTGGGAGCCGTACAGCCTGACCAGCGGCACCATCGTCGTCCTACCTGAGGGTGGACCGCTTGCCGGGCGCGGAGTCGTCGAGCGGATGGCAGAGATCGGCATCGTCGTCAGCCACGCGGTCGAGCAGCCGGAGCCCCGGCAGGCGGATGCCGAGGAGGCGAACCTCCTCGGCATCCAGCGCGGCGCACTCGTGACAGCCATCCAACGCACGTACTACAGCGACGATGGCCAACCGGTTGAGACTGCCGACATCGTCATCCCTTCCAGCCGCTGCGAGATCGTCTACGAGGTCCCGATCAGTCGTCCTACGGACTGAACCGCCATTCGGACAGTGTCCGGAGGCTCGACTCCCGACCTCACGCGGCGTGGGGTGGAAGGAGGCGCGCCGCCTCCTTCTCACGCGGGCCGATGGCGTAGCCGTCGGCCTGCGGCCTTGAGTCCCTTTCCTGCGCTGCTGGTTCCTGGCCACAGGTTGGCCACACAAGCCGGTCGACGGTGGGATACGGGTGTACGAGGTGAGACAGGGTCACATGCCAGAAGGGGTGTCCCCGGTGTGGGGACACCCCTTCTGAGCAGCGGCTCTGCTGAGTTGTTGCGGAGGCGGTGGGATTTGAACCCACGGTGAGGGGTTACCTCACGACGGTTTTCAAGACCGTTCCCTTCGGCCGCTCGGGCACACCTCCTGGTCGCCGCCGGGGCGGCTCCGGCGACAGCTTAGCCGGTCAGTCGTCGCCTGTGCGCTTGCCCAGGGTGACCTGGGTGGTCTGGGCGCGGCCGTTGCGCTCGTAGGTGACGTCGACGGTGTCGCCGGGCTCGTAGGTCCAGATCTTGCTGATCAGGGTCGGGCCGCTGTCGATCGCCGTGCCGCCGAACTTGGTGATGACGTCGCCGCCGCGCAGGCCGGCCTGGTCGGCGGGGCCGCCGCGGACGACGGAGGGGCTGCCGTCGGCGGCCTCTGCGACGATCTCGGCGCCGCCGCCCTGGCTGCGCATGTCGACGGAGGCGCCGATGATCGGGTACACCGGTTCGCCGGTCTTGATCAGGGTCTGGGCGACGCGCTTGGCCTGGTCGATGGGGATGGCGAAGCCCAGGCCGATGCTGCCGGCGGAGCCGCCAAGGCCGTCGCTGGCGGACTGGATGGCGGAGTTGACGCCGATGACGGCGCCGGCGTCGTTGAGGAGCGGTCCGCCGGAGTTGCCGGGGTTGATGGAGGCGTCCGTCTGGAGGGCGCTCATGTAGGAGGCGTTCGAGCGGTTGCCGTCGCTGGAGGCGACGGGCCGGTTGAGGGCGCTGACGATGCCGGTGGTGACGGTGCCGGAGAGCCCGAAGGGGGCGCCGATGGCGATGGTGGCGTCGCCGACGGCCACGTCGTCGGACTTGCCGAGCGGGAGGGGGGTCAGCTTGCGGTCGCCGGGGTCGGTGAGCTTGATGACGGCGACGTCGTAGCCCTGGGCGCGGCCGACGACCTCGGCCTCGTACTTCTTGCCGTCGGAGAAGACGGCGGTCAGTTCGGCGCCGCCGCCCTCGACGCCGGCGACGACGTGGTTGTTGGTGAGGATGTGGCCCTGCTTGTCGAAGACGAAGCCGGTGCCGGTGCCGCCGCCGGAGCGGCCGCTGCCGCCGTCGACCTGGAGGGTCACGACGCTGGGCAGCGCCTTGGCGGCGATGCCGGCGACGGACTCGGGGGCGCGGTCGGTGGCGCCGTTGCCGGCGGGCGCGTTGACGGTTTCACTGCTGGTGCCGCCGCCGGCGCGGTCGGCGGCCCAGTAGCCGAGGCCGCCGCCGACACCGCCGGCGAGCAGCGCGGCGACGAGGACCGCGGCTGTCT
>NZ_WMLF01000334.1 GCF_014156695.1 Streptomyces durbertensis
CGGCCTTCCACGGCCGACCGGCCGGGGCCGGTCGGCCGTGGAAGGCCGTGGAACGCGGGTGCGCGGTCAGCGCGGGGGCGGGTACCGGTGACCGGTACGACGACAAGCGCGACACGCCGCGACGGCACAGCGGCAGAGGTCGACGTGCAGCCGCGCCACGAGGGGCGTGCTCGCCCCGGCGGGTCGTACGGCTGCTCTTGTCATGACCCTCACGCTAACACCCTGGCTTTGAGCTTCCCAAAGGAGTCCTTTTAGTCGAGGACTCGGAGAAGCACAACACCCCACCGGGGAAAGGGCATTCCCGGTGGGGTGCGGCAGGCGGGGTGACGAACGTGACAACGCGGAGCCGACGGCGGCTCAGGCGACCTCGTCCTCGCGGCCCTGGTTGGCGTTCAGCCGCTTCTTGAAGCTCGCCGAGGCGCGGTCCATCCTCGGCGCCAGCCGCTCGGACATGGCGTCCCGCTGCTTGCGCAGCAGCACCAGGCTGAGCGGGGCGGAGATCAGGATGGACAGGGCCAGCAGCCACAGCGGGTTGGAGGTGCCGATCCCGGCGGGGATGACGCCCAGCCAGGCGAGCGTGGCGAGGACGACAAAGCAGGCGCCGAAGAGGCCGAACCGCATCAGCGTGTACCGGAGGGTGACTCCTGCCATGCCCGTGCGGCGGGCGGCCGCGCTGTCGCCGGACTGCGGGGTGCTCTGGATGCTGGTCACTGCGGATCTTCCTTCTGCCGGGGGTGTGAGTCCTTCTGCCGGGGCGGGTGAACCGGCCTGCGGGCGGCCGTCACAGGAGCGGCAGCCACATCGTGATGTCGTCGCGGTAGTCGTCCTCGGCGACCCTGATGGCGCCGGGCGCCCTTCCGACCTCCTTGTAGCCGCAGGAGGCGTAGAAGTGCTCCAGGCCGAGCCCGCCGCGGCAGGTGAGCCGGACGGCCCGGATGCCGTCGAACGCCCTGGCCTCCCGCTCGGCGGCGGCCATCAGTTCGCGGCCGACGCCCCGGCCCTGGAGGGACGGGTCCACCATGACGGTGTAGAGACCCACCCAGTGTCGCATCAGCCGGTGCTTGTTGAACGTGAAGTGCGCCGTGGCGCGCACCTCACCCTCGTCGTCGAAGCCGACGAGCTGGCGGGTGCGGCCCTCGGCGGCGGCGGCCAGGTGCAGCAGCGCGTCGGGCCGCACGTCCTCGGGGGTGACGGGCGGCACGAAGCCGACCGCGCCACCGGTGTTGACGACGTCCGTCCACAGCCGGACGAAGCCGTCGAGGAGCCGGCGGTCCTGCTCGGGATCGAGCCGGAAACGCAGGGACACGGCGGCCTCACACCCTCATCGGCTGCGGCTCTTCGCGGCGGTCCGGGTCGGGGCCGGGGTACTCGCGGACGATCTCGTAGCGCGTGTTGCGCTCGACGGGGCGGAAGCCGGCGTCGCGGATGAGGTCGAGCAGGTCCTCGCGGGTCAGCTTGTCGGGCGTGCCGAAGTTGTCCGCGTCATGCGTGATCTTGTACTCGACAACCGAGCCGTCCATGTCGTCGGCGCCGTGCTGGAGCGCGAGCTGCGCGGTCTGCACGCCGTGCATCACCCAGAAGACCTTGACGTGCGGCACGTTGTCGAACAGCAGCCGGGAGACCGCGAACGTCTTCAGCGCCTCGGCTCCGGTGGCCATCGTCGTCCGGGCCTGGAGCCGGTTGCGGATCTTGCCGTCCTTCATGTCCACGAAGTCGTGCTGGTACCGCAGCGGGATGAAGACCTGGAACCCGCCGGTCTCGTCCTGCAGTTCACGCAGCCGCAGCACGTGGTCGACGCGGTGCCTCGGCTCCTCGATGTGGCCGTAGAGCATCGTGCACGGCGTCTTCAGGCCCTTGGAGTGCGCGAGGCGGTGGATGCGCGACCAGTCCTCCCAGTGGGTGTCGTGGTCGACGATGTGCTGCCGGACCTCCCAGTCGAAGATCTCGGCGCCGCCGCCGGTCAGCGACTCCAGCCCGGCGTCGATCAGCTCGTCGAGGATCTCGTCGGCGGGCAGCCCGGAGATCTTCTCGAAGTGCTGGATCTCGGTGGCGGTGAACGCCTTCAGCGACACCGTCTCCGGCAGCACCTCCTTGAGCGCCCGCAGCGAACGCGGGTAGTAGCGCCAGGGAAGGGTGGGGTGGAGGCCGTTGACGATGTGCAGCTCGGTGAGCTTCTCGCCCTCCATGGCCTTCGCCAGCCGGACGGCCTCCTCGATGCGCATGGTGTACGCGTCCTTCTCGCCCGGCTTGCGCTGGAACGAGCAGTACGCGCACGACGCCGTGCACACGTTGGTCATGTTGAGGTGGCGGTTGACGTTGAAGTGCACCACGTCGCCGTTGAGCCGGGTGCGGACCTCGTGGGCGAGACCGCCCAGCCAGGCCAGGTCGTCGGACTCGTAGAGGTGGATGCCGTCCTCGCGGCTCAGCCGCTCCCCGGCACGGACCTTCTCCTCCAGCTCACGCTTGAGCCCCGCGTCCATGCGTCGCGCCTCCTTGAGTCTCCGGCTCGGTCTCGGCTGTTGCCCCGCGCGGCACGGGCGCCTTCACCCCGTCCGCCCGCCGCGGGCCGGCTGGGCACTGGGCGGAGCCCCTGCGGCGCACTCGTGCTCAGTCGAGCGTACGCCACGTCCGAATCGGACCAATCGGCCGGTCCCGGGTAGCGCCGGGGCCGCCCCGGGCCGGCGGCGGTCACTCGCCGGGCAGCTCGCCGACCCGGTTCTCCCACTTGGTGGACAGCACGATCGTGGTGCGGGTGCGGGAGACGCCGGGGGTGCCGGACAGCCGGCGGATCGTGCTCTCCAGCCCGTCCACGTCGCTGGCCCGGACCTTGAGCATGTAGGAGTCGTCGCCGGCGATGAACCAGCAGTCCTCGATCTCCGCCAGGTCCCGCAGCCGCCCGGCGACGTCCTCGTGGTCGGTGGCGTCGCTGAGCTGGATGCCGATGAGCGCCGTCACGCCGAGGCCCAGCGAGGGCGCGTCCACCGTCGCCCGGTAGCCGGTGATCACACCGGCCGCCTCCAACCGGTTGATGCGGTCGGTCACGCTCGGCCCGGACAGGCCGACCAGGCGACCCAGCTCCGCGTACGAGGCCCTGCCGTTCTCCCGCAGAGCCTGGATGAGCTGCCTGTCCACCGCGTCCATGGGTTCCGTAGCCTTCCGTAGTCCCGCACGACCTGCTGTCGCTACCGTCGAGAGTTCGATCCGGGGACGAATCTAAGGCATGGGACCGTCACGGCCCGCACTAGCTATGGGGACGGTCAGTCGTCGGAGTGCCCGGAGACGGCCGTCCGGGCGCCCCCGAGCTGCCCCTTCCAGCGGCGGTACAGGTCGTGCCGGACCCCGGCCGCGTCGAGGACCCGGCCGGCGACGAAGTCCACCAGGTGCTGGATGTGGGTGGCGCCCGCGTAGAACGCCGGGGAGGCGGGGAGCACCACGGCGCCGGCCTCGTCCAGCGCGACGAGCTGCCGCAGCGTCGTGCCCGCAAGCGGCGTCTCGCGGACCGCGACGACCAGCGGACGGCGCTCCTTCAGCGTCACGCTCGCCACCCGCTGCAGCAGGTCCTTCGACAGCCCGAGCGCGACACCGGCGACACACGCCGTGGACGCCGGCACGATCAGCATGCCGCGCGTCGGATACGACCCGGACGAGGGACCGGCTGCCAGGTCCCCGGCCGCCCAGTACCGCACCCGGCCGACACCCGGGCCGCCCGGCGGCGGCCCGTCGAGCGGCTCGTCGAGCGGCTCGTCGAGCGCGCCGGAGGACTTCAGCTCGGAGGTGAACGCGTCGGGCGTGCCGTCGGCGCCCCGCGCCAGCCAGCGTTCCAGGTCGGCCCGCCAGTGGGCGTCGCGGAACGGCTCGCCCGTCTCGTCCAGCAGCGTCAGCCGGGCGGCCCGGCTCACCACCAGGTCCACGTCCTCACCGGCGGCCAGCAGGCCGCGCAGTACCGCCGCCGCGTACGGGGTGCCGGAGGCGCCGGAGACCCCCACCACCCAGGGGACGCGCGTGCTGTCCTGTGCTGTCTCGCTCACGCCACCGACCCTACGGCTCCGCCACCCGGGCCGGGGCGGCACATCCCGTGGGGCGGGTGGTGAAACCGGCGCGTGCGGGGGCGCACAATGGGAGCCGCGCCTTCCCCCGGCACACGCCCTCCGGCACACACCCTCCGGCATCCGCCCTCCGGCACCCGAAGGAGCCCGAGATCAAGTCGTTCCGTCCCCTCGCCCGCACGGCCGTCGCGCTCACCTCGGCCACCCTGCTGCTCACCGTCGCCACCGCCTGCTCCACCGCCGACCACCTCACCTCCGCGATGCGGGTGAAGAACGCCGTCGCCAAGCTCGGCGAACAGGAGAGCGTGTCGGTCACCGCCCGCTTCGACGCCACCCCCGCCGAGATCCTCGCCTACCTCCAGGAGGGCAACGGGCCCGGCAAGGGCCCGCACGCCCGGCAGCACGCCCGACTGCTCGCCGACCTGGAGATCGCCGCGGCGCTCAGCGCCGGCAAGCCGCTGCGCGACGTCAACGCCCGCGACCGGGTCGACAACGCGGCCGCGGTGAACTTCGGCGGCAAGGACGTCTTCGCCTTCAAGTCCGTCGACAGCAAGCTCTACACCCGGGTCAACCTCGCCGCGCTCGCCACCGAACTGGAGGAGAGCGCCACACCGGGCGAGGCCGGGGACACCGCGGGCGAGGACGAGGACACCGCGGGCGAGGGCCCCGCCTCGCTCAGCGAACCCGGCGAGCTCCAGAAGCTGCTCGACGCCGTCCCCGACCATCTGACCAGCGCCAAGGCCGCGTTGGGCGGCCGCTGGGTGCGGGTCAGCCCGGACGAGTTCGGACGGATCAACGAGGCGCTCGGCGGCGAGGCCGGCACCGGCAGCGACCGGCTGGCCCAGGCGACCGCGCTGCTGCGCGAGCCCGCCCTGCAGCAGCGCGTGGTGACCGCCGTCGAGAACGCCCTCGGCAAGCGCGCCCGGTTCACCGGCACGGGCCGCCGCGAGGGCGCCGACCACGTCACCCTCACCCTCAACGCCCGCGACGCCGCCCGCGAGCTCGGCCGGGCCCTGGCTCCCGTACGCGCCCAGCTCGGCGACCCGGACCTCGGCGTCCTCGACGCCGCCCCGGACCGGAAGATCAGCATGGACCTCGCCATCCGGCACGAGCGGCTGTCCACCCTGACCGTGGACCTCGGCCAGTTCGACGAGGGCCGCAGCGGCGCGCTGCCGCTGAAGCTGACGTTCGCCGCCGGGGAGGTCGTCTCCGTCGCCGCCCCCGCGAAGGCCGACCGGCTCGACCCCCGCGACCTGCTCGACGCGCTCAGCCAGGTGGCCGTCCGCCACCCGGAACTCTCCCGCCTCCGGTAGGCGTTGAACAGGCTGTATAGGCTGGTATGAGGCTGTGATGTCGCAGCCGTAAGTCCACTTGGTCGCGGTCGTGACGGCACGGACGCGGCACCGGGGGTGCTCGATGGCGTACGGACCGGGCGGTGCCGACCAGCGGGGCACACGCCGAGCGCGGGCGGTGACGGCGGCGACGTTCATGCTGTCGTGGGTCGCCCTGCTGTGGCTGCTGGAGGCGATCGACGGCCCCAACGGGCCGATCGTCCGCGAGTACGGCATCGAGCCGCGCCAGCTCGACGAGATCCCGGACATCTTCCCCGCCGCGTTCCTGCACTTCGGCTGGGACCACGTCATGGCGAACTCGCTGCCGCTGCTGGTCTTCGGCTTCCTCGCGGCGGTACGCGGCATCGGCCGCTTCCTCGGCGTCGTCCTGGTGGTCATCACGGTGAGCGGGCTCGGCGTGTGGCTCACCGCGCCGGACGGCTCCAACACCGCCGGCGCCTCGGGCGTCGTCTTCGGCCTCTTCGGCTACCTGCTGGTGCGCGGCTTCGTGGAACGGGACGCGCTGGACATCACCGTCGGCATCACGATGCTGCTGCTGTACGGGTCGATCCTGTGGGGCGTGCTGCCCACCACCCCGGGCATCTCCTGGCAGGGCCACCTCTTCGGCCTGGTCGGCGGCGTCCTCGCCGCGTTCTGGCTCCGCCGCAACCCGGCCCGCCCCCGCGCC
>NZ_WMLF01000335.1 GCF_014156695.1 Streptomyces durbertensis
GGCGTCCACCTCGGCCTCCGCGTGGGTGGAGCGGCCGATCAGCACGTCGTCCGGGGTCGGTCCCAGGATCGCGCGGGCGGCGGGCACCGGCAGGTCGCCCTGGCCGAGGTGGAGCACGTCGGCACCGCCTGGTCGTACGCGGAGGGAGCGCGGGAGCGGGCCGGCCTCAGCCTATCCCCGCCGCAGCGCCCGCCTGCCTGCGGCCGTGACCAACACCACCGTTCTCCGGGCCGGTTGTCGCGGGCCGGCGGTGGGGTCGGGCCTCTGGAGGGGTACGGATGGCGTGGGCGCACCAGCCGGGTGCGCCCACGCACCCGCGTACCCCCCACGGTGCGCGCCCCACGCAGCACCCGGGCGGCCGGTGCACCGTGCCGCCCGGCACCCCCGAGAGCAAAGGTCCACTTCCTTGTCTGTGCAGTCGATCGCCCCACCACCGTCGGTACCCCGCGCGCCCGGACGCCTCCCCCTGCTGGGGCACGTGTTGCGGCTGTGGCGCGATCCGCTGGGCTTCCTGTCCTCGCTCCGCGACCACGGCGAGATCGTCCGCGTGGATCTCGGCACGATGCCGATGTACGTCGTCACCACTCCCGAACTGGTCCGCGAGGTGACCGTCACGCAGGCGAGATCCTTCGAGAAGGGACGTTTCTTCGACCGGTTGCGGCCACTCGCGGGCAACGGCCTCGCCAACTCCGACGGCGAACTCCACCGGCGCAACCGCCGCCTGATACAACCCATGTTCCACCCGGCCCGCATCGCCCGCTACTCCGCCGTCATGAGCGCCAACGCGACCGCCATGGCGGACCGTTGGCAGGAGGGCGAGGAGATCGAGCTCGAGGAGGAGATGGCCCGCTTCGCCGTCGAGACCCTCGCCGAGACCCTGTTCTCCACCGACATCGGCCGCCCCGCCGTGGAGGCCGTACGCACCCAGCTGCCCGTCGTCCTGAAGAACCTGCTCCTCCGCGCCGCCTCCCCCAAGGCCCTCGACCGCCTCCCCATCCGCGCCAACCGCGACTTCGACGAGGCCGCCGCCAGCCTCCGCCGGGTCATCGACGAGGTCGTCGCCAGCGCCCGGAGCACCGGACACGGCGACTCCCACAACGACCTGCTCGCCCTGCTGCTGGCCGCCCAGGACTCCGAGACCGGCGAATCGCTGACCGACGTGGAGGTGCGCGACGAACTCAGCACCCTCCTCTTCGCCGGCGCCGAGACCACCGCCGCCACCCTCGCCTGGACCCTCCACGAACTCGCCAGGCGCCGGGACGTGGAGGAGCAGGTCGTCGCGGAGATCCGCGACGTCGTCGGCGACCGGCCCGTCACCATCGAGGACGTCCCCAAGCTGGAGACCATCCGCCGCTGCCTGGACGAGACGATCCGCCTCCACGGCGTCACCCTGCTCATGCGGCGCGCGACCGCCCCCGTGACCCTCGGCGGTGTCGACCTGCCCGTCGGCGCGGAGGTCGCGTTCAGCCTCTACGCGCTCCACCGCGACGAGCGCACCTACCGCGACGCCCACCGCTTCGACCCCGACCGCTGGCTCCCCGAACGCCGCGCCGAGATCCCGCGCGAGGCGTACGTGCCGTTCGGCGCGGGCAACCGCAAGTGCATCGGCGACGCCTTCACCTGGACGGAGGCCACCATCGCACTCGCCACCTGGCTGGCCCGCTGGCAGTTCGTCCCCGTCCCCGGCCACACCCCCAAGGAGACCGTCTCCGCCGTCGCCCACGCCGACCGCATCCCCATGACCCTCACCCGCCGCGCCCCCTGACGGCACCGCCCGGTCGGGGCCCGCTCGGCCCCGACCGGAGACGGTCACACCCGGCCCGGCGGCGAGTCGGCCGACGTGCAGGAGTGAATCCGCCCCCGCCACGGCCGGATGGGCCCGGGCCGCCACCGATGTCCTGAGAGTCTGGCCGGGAGCGGTGAGCCGGGCCATAACCGGTCCACCAGCGGGCGAGCGGCGTCGGCCGGGGTACGGGAGGTTGTGCTGTGGCGGCTGCCGCGGAGCCGCGACCCACCCTCGCGTACTTCCCGATCATCCTGGGACTCTCCCTCGCGTTCACCATCACCGTCGTCGACCCGCTGATCCTCGGCCTGAACATGCCGCAGATCAGCCGGGCGCTGCACGTCCCTCCCGAGGTCGTCGGGTTCCTCGGAGGCGTGGCGACGCTGGTCGTGGCCGCCGCCGTGCTCGCGGTGGGGAACCTCGGAGACGCCTACGGGCTCAAGCGGCTGCTGACACTGGGGCTGGTCGGCAGCGCCGTCGTCAACGTGCTCTCCGCCCTCTCCCCCGGCTATGTGTTCCTGCTGGTCATGCGCCTCCTGGACGGCGTGGCGCTGGCCCTGATCCTGGGGGTCGCGCTTGCGCTGCTCAAGGTGTCAGTGCCGGAGGAGAGGCGGCCTGCCGCCATCGGCCTCTTCATGGCCATCGAGATGGTGCTGTGCGGTGTGACGCCCGCCGTCGGGGGCTGGGTGGTGGACGCCTTCGGCTGGCGGTGGCTGTTCCTGCTCGTCCCCCTGATCGCGCTCGGCGCACTCGCCCTGACAGCCCGGCACGTCACCGAACCTCCCGCCCTGCGGCGCCGCGAGGTCGACGCTCTCGGCGTCAGCCTGGTCGGCCTCGCCCTGCTGAGCCTCGTCCACGGCTTCGCCGAGGCGCAGAACGGGATCACCCGGCCCCAGGCCTGGCTCCCGCTGGCGGCCAGCGCCATCGCGGGCGTCCTGTTCGTGCTCCACGAACGCCGAACCCCCGCTCCGGCCCTTCAACTGTCGCTCTTCCGCAGCGGTGCGTTCACCGTGGCCGCGCTCGCCAGCCTGACGCTCAACTTCATCGCCGCCGGATTCAGCGTCGTCCTCGGGCAGTTCGGCAGCGTGATCCTGTCGCTGTCACAACGCGCCATCGGCCTGCTGTACCTGCCCGGCACGCTGCTGAGCGCGGCGGCCATCGTCCTGTCCGGACGTCTGATCGGGAAGTACACACCCCGACCCGTCCTCATCACCAGCCTGCTCCTGCTGACGGCCAGCTCACTGCTGATGGCCGCCACCGCCGAACCGACGATGGCGCTGTGGATCCTCGTCCTCGCCACCTGGCTCGCCAACCTGGGCTCCCTCGTGGCCTCCGCCTCCGCGGCCGAGGTCATCCTCTCGCACGCCCCACCCGGCAAGGCCGGCGTCGTGGCCGCCGTCCAGCCGACGTTCGCGATGACCGGCTACGCGCTCGGCCCCGCCGTCTACCTGCTCCTGCTCAACCTCTTCTTCCAACGGCAGTGGCTCAACGACGCCGCGGAGCGCGGCCTGTCGGTGACCGAGGCGGAGGAAGCCGTCGACGCGACCCGGAGCGCGATGGCGCACAGCCCCGGCAGCGCCGGATACGACCCGAACCTGCTGCGGCACTCCGGACTCGACCTCGGACTGGACTTCACCGACGGCCTGCGGCTCACCATGCTGGTCGTCAGCCTCCTCCCCCTCTCTCTGGCCGTCGCCGCGTACCTCCTCATGCCCCGCCGAACCCCGACCACCCCATAGCACCCCACGTACGACACCCCGGAGGCCCACGGAACAAGCCTCCCGCGACCGCGCGGCCGGCCAGGGCGCGGCCGGTGTGGGAGCGAAGGGCTGTTGTGCGGTACGCCGTCAGCGGGCTATCCGGCGTTCAGGCGGGCGGCCTGGCGGGTGAGGTGGTCGCGTTCGGCGAGGTTGGACGCCTTGTGGGCGGCTTCGGCGTACAGCCTGGCCGCCGTCGTCAGGTCGCCGGCGCGCTCGTGGAGGTAGGCGGCCGCCGCGGTGTGACGCGGCAGCGCGGCGTCGAGCCCGGCGAGGGCCGCCAGGCCGGCGCGCGGCCCGTCGGCCTCGCCGACGGCAACCGCGCGGTTGAGCAGGACGACCGGGTTGTCCGTCAGGGCCGCGAGTTCGTCGTACCACTCGACGATCTGCACCCAGTCGGTCTCCTCGGCGGTGGGAGCGTCGGCGTGGAGTGCCGCGATGGCCGCCTGGGCCTGGAACTCGCCGAGCCGGTCCCGGGCGAGGGCGGCCTGGAGGATCCCGACGCCCTCGGCGATCAGCGCGGTGTCCCAACGGCCCCGGTCCTGCTCGGCGAGCGGCACCAGGCTGCCGTCGGGCGCGGTCCGGGCGGCGCGGCGGGCCTGGTGGAGCAGTATGAGGGCGAGCAGACCGGCCGCCTCGGGATGGTCGACGCGGGCCGCGAGCTGCCGGGTGAGCCTGACGGCCTCGGCAGCCAGGTCGATGTCGCCGGAGTATCCCTCGTTGAACACGAGGTAGAGGACGCGCAGCACGGTGGCCACGTCGCCGGGCCGGTCGAAACGCACGCCCGAGACGGTGCGCTTGGCCCGGCTGATGCGCTGGGCCATCGTCGCCTCGGGAACCAGGTACGCCTCGGCGATCTGGCGGGTGGTCAGCCCGCCGACCGCGCGCAGGGTGAGGGCGACCGCCGACGCCGGGGTCAGCGACGGATGGGCGCACAGGAAGTAGAGCTGGAGCGTGTCGTCCACGGCGGGCACCGGCTCGGGCGACGGCTCCTCCTCGACGCGGTTCTCGCGCCGGCGACGCGCGGCGTCGGCCCGCGTCGCGTCGAGGAACCTGCGCCAGGCCACGGTGATCAGCCACCCCTTGGGGTCCCTCGGCATGTCGTCCGTCCAGACCCGGAGCGCCTCGACGAGGGCGTCCTGGACGGCGTCCTCGGCCGCCGCGAAGTCGGCTCCGCGGCGGACGAGGACGGTGAGCACGCTCGGCGTGAGGCTTCTGAGCAGGAGCTCGTCCATCGGTCACGTCACTCCGTGATGGTGGGCGGCGCCGTCAGGAACGGGCGCACCTCCAGCCACTCGTGGATCGGCTCGCCGCCCGCTCCGGGCGCGGCGGACAGCTCTCCGGCCAGTTCGACGGCGCGCTCGTAGCTGTCGACGTCGATGACCATCCAGCCGGCGACGAGGTCCTTGGTCTCCGCGAACGGCCCGTCGGTGACGGGCGGGCGGCCCTCGCCGTCGTAGCGGACCCACGCCCCCTCGGGGGCGAGCGCCTGACCGTCGACGAACTCCCCGGTCTTCTCCAGCCGGGCCGCGAAGTCGCTCATGTACCACATGTGCGCCGCGACCTCCTGCGGGCTCCACTGGTCCATGGGCACGTCGTTCACCGGAGCCGGGGCGCCGCGGTAGTGCTTCAGCAGCAGGTACTTGGCCATCGTGGGCCTCCTCGGTTCGCGTGCGACCCATTGTGGTCGCGTTCACCCCGGGGACGGAGCCGGACGCGGCTTCTCGACATCCCCGTCCGGCTTTCGGCCGAGTGGGCGCCGCGGCAGGCATGTTGGGGGCGTCACGGTGGTCTGGCCAGACTCGGCGCCGTGGTCAACAGCAGCTCCGCCGCCGGCGGCGAGACACCGCACGCGCCGTACGCCCGGCCCGAAGGGCCCGGGTACGCACCGCGGCGGCGTACGACTACGGTCGGGCCGTGAACTTCGTCCGCTGGGTCGTCGGCGCCCGCTACTTCGAGCCCGAGGAACTGGTGGACGCGGTTCTCACCGTCAGCAAGCGGGCCCGCAGTGCGTACGACTCCTGGGAGGACTACTCCGCCGCCGACACCCTCGGCCGGGTGCTGCGCTTCGACGAGGAGAGCTTCGGGCACTTCTACGAATCCGCGCTGGTCCCGCAACGGTTGCTGGCCGAGGACCCGGACAGTCTCTGGCGCACCATCCCGTTCCGCTGAGTCGGCGGCTGACGGAGCCGCGGCCGAAAGCCGACCCCGCCGGCCGACCGCTCACGCGGGCCGCGGTCCGTCCGAAACGCAAAGATCCCGTTCGATCTGAACGATCGAACGGGATCTCCGGACCGCTCCCACCTGGGTTCGGGAACAGTCGTCACGTGGACCTGAGGGGATTTGAACCCCTGACCCCCTCGTTGCGAACGAGATGCGCTACCAGGCTGCGCTACAGGCCCTCGGAACGAGTGAAACACTAGCATCCCCCCGGCCGCGGGACGAAATCCGATCCCGTCCGGCGGTCACTGGCCGGAGGCGCGGGGATGGTCGTCGGAGGCGTCCTGGTCGAAGAGGGGG
>NZ_WMLF01000336.1 GCF_014156695.1 Streptomyces durbertensis
CGCCACCCCCGCCGCCCGCCGTCGCGAAACGAGACCTCCCGATGACAGAACAGACAGCGCAGCCCGAGCACGCCGCCACGTTCGCCCACGAGGACACACTGCCGCGCGTCCCGCTGCCCACCCTCGCCGACAGCTGCGCCCGCTTCCTCCAGTGGTGCGCCCCGCTGCTCACGCCCGAACAGCTCGCGGAGACGGAGGCGGCCGTCGCCGACTTCCAGCGTCCCGGCGGCCCCGGCGAACTCCTCCACGCCGAACTGGCACGCTTCGACTCCCACCCCGACACCCACAGCTGGCTCGACACCTTCTGGCCCTACCGCTACCTCGGCCGCCGCGACCGCATCGCGCTCAACGCCAACTTCTTCTTCCTCTTCCAGGACACGGCGCTCTCCCAGACCGCGCGGGCAGCCCAACTGGCCGCCGCCGCCGTCGACTACAAGCTGCGTCTGGACCGGGAGGAGATCCCGCCCGTCACGCAGCGCGGCCGGCCGCTGTCGATGGTGCAGAACACGTACCTGTTCTCCGCGACCCGCATCCCCGGCGAGGTCCAGGACACCGTCCGCCGCCCGTACACCGACGAGTGGCCCGGCCATTCCCGCGCCCGCCACATCGTCGTGTTCCACCACGGCCGGATGTTCCGCATGGACGTCATCGGCCCCGACGGCGTGCCGCACTCGCTGGAGGACCTGGAAGCCGGCCTGGAGGCCGTGCTGAAGGCCGCCGCCGAGCCCGCGCCCGACGGCACCTCCGTCGGCCACCTCACCACCATGGCCCGCGCCGAGTGGGCCGCCGCCCGCCGCCGGCTGCTGGACCTCGACCCGGCCAACGCCGCCACCCTCGACGACGTCGAGACGGCGCTGTTCTGCGTCTGCCTGGAGGACCCGGCGCCCGCCGACACCCTGGAGACCTGCGACCGGCTGCTCCACGGCGACAGCGCCGACCGCTGGTTCGACAAGGCGGTCTCGTTCGTCGTCTTCCCCGACGGCCGCGCCGGCATCAACGTCGAGCACTGCGGACTCGACGGCACCACCGTGCTGTCCTTCGTCGACGCGCTCCTCGGCACGCCCGCCGAGGAGCAGTCCCGCCGCTCCGGCGCCCGCGACCAGGGGCTGCCGGCCCTCTCGCCGCTGACGTTCCACCTCGACGACGGACTGCGCGCGGACGTCACCCGCGCCGCCCGCGAGTTCGCCGACTACGCCGCGGCGACCGCCACCACCACCCTCTCCTTCGAGGACTTCGGCAGCACCGCCGCCAAGGAGCTGCGCACCTCCCCGGACGCGTTCGTCCAGCTCGCCTACCAGCTCGCGCACCAGCGGGCCAAGGGCCACCTCGGCGCCACCTACGAGTCGATCGCCACCCGCCAGTGGAGGCGCGGCCGCACCGAGGCGATGCGCGTCGTCACCCCGCAGATCCAGGCCTTCACCGCCGCCATGGACAACCCCGACGCGACACCCGCGCAGCGCCGCGCGGCCTTCCGCGAGGCGGCCGAGGCGCACGTGACCCGGGCGAAGGAGTGCCAGGCGGGCGACGCCCCCGAGCAGCACCTGTGGGAACTCGAACTGATCCAGCGCCGCCGGGGCACCGAGATCGGCCTCACCGAGCAGCCCGCCCTCTACCGCACCCCCGGCTGGACCGTCATGCGCGACGACTACCTCAGCACCAGCTCCGCGCCCTCCCGGCACATCCAGTTCTTCGGTTTCGGCTCCACCAGCAGCCGCTGCATCGGCGTGGCGTACGTCCTGCTGCCCGACCGGTTCAACCTCTACCTCAGCACCCCGCGCCCGGTCGCCGACCAGATGCACGCCTTCGCCGACCACCTGCGGCGCGCCGTCGCCGAGCTCCGCGCGCTCCTCGCGGAGGAGCCCGCGGCCGCCTAGAACCGAGCCCGGCCGGGCCGCCCCGGCGGAGGTGTGCGACACCGAACCCGGGGCACTCGGCCGGCATGAGGATCAACGGAACCGTCGCCGTGGTCACCGGGGCCTCCGGAGGCATCGGCCGCGCCACCGCCCACGCCCTCGCCGAACGCGGCTGCCAGGTGGTGGCCACCTCCCGGCGCGCCGAGTCCCTGGACGACGTCGTACGCGAGTGCGGCGAGCGCGGCGGCGAGGCGCTCGCCGTGCCGGCGGACGTCACCGACGCCGACGCGCTGGACGCCGTGGCGCGCGCCGCCGACGAGCACTTCGGCGCCCTGGACATCTGGGTGAACAACGCGGCCGTCACCGCGTTCGGCCCGATCCAGGACGTCCCGCTCGACGTGCAGCGAAGAGTGCTGGAGGTCAACATCTTCGGCTACCTGCACGGCGCGCGCGCCGCCCTTCCCTACCTCCGTGAACGCCCCCAGGCCGCGCTGGTGAACGTCTCCTCGGTGGTCGGGGTGGCGACCCAGCCGTACGCGGGCGCGTACGTGATGTCGAAGTTCGCCAACCGGGCGCTCAGCGGCGTCCTGCGGCAGGAGTTGCGGCTCCAGAACGCCGGACACGTCAAGGTGTGCTCGGTGCTGCCCGCGGCGATCGACACCCCGCTGTTCGCGCAGGCCGCGAACTTCACCCGGCACCGGGTGACGCCCCTCAAGCCCGTGTACCGGCCCCAGCGGGTCGCCCGCAGCATCGTGCGGGCCATCCAGGTGCCGCGCGGCGAACTGGTCTCCGGCACCGCGGGCCATTCCCTGGCACTGATGGCCCGGCTGCTGCGGATGCCGACCGAACGGCTGATGGCCGTCATGGTGCGCCGCCAGCACTTCTCCGAAGCGGACGCCACCGAGCCCAGCCGGGGCAACCTCTTCGAGCCCGCGCCCGAGCCCGGCTCGGTGGACGGCGGCTGGCGCTCTTCCTAAGGGCCTAAGGGCTGGTGCTCACGAACGGCCCCCGGCTCGCCGGGGATCACGCCCAGCGCACGCCCTCGTAGTCGCCCGCGCCGGCCAGGAAGCCGTCCACGTCGTCCAGTGTCAGCGGCTCCGGCATCGGATGGCTCTCCGACGCCCTCTTCCGCAGCGCGTTGTCGTACGTCGTGTAGTGGGCCAGGTCACGCGGGTGGCTGTCGGTGTCCAGCTCCGCGAAGTCGCCCGCCACCCGGGCCTTCGCGAGCAGCCGCCGCCACTCGCCGATCGTCGTCAGACCCACCGCCTCCACACCGTTCTGGAACAGCGTCATCAGGATCTCGTCGTACGGCTCGCGGTCGCCGTCGTCCAGGTACTTCTCCAACGCCCGGTACGACGTCTCGGTGTTGAACTTCATCCAGAACGGCACCGAGCCCGTGCGCAGCACCAACCGCGGCTCCATGATGATGAACGACTCCACGTACAGCCGCCGCGCCTCGATGCCGCGCCGCCGGTACCACCAGCGGTACAGGTCGGCGACCAGCGGGCTGGGCGACTCCGGCTCGTCGAACGACAGCCGCCGCACCCGGTAGCCGTGCTCCCGCGCGAACCGCTCGACGTCCTCCGCCAGTGCCTCCTCGAAGCCCCACTCCGCCTCCGGCGACTGCTCCTCGGGCTCCGGCCCGTACCAGCGGCGGACCGGTGAGTCGTAACGCTCCAGGTACGCGGCCACCCGCTCGCCGCCGTGGTGGAACTCCTCCTCGGTGGCACCGCCGAGCGCGCCGTGCTGGAACACGTGCCGGGGCCCCAGCCGGGTGGTGCCCCACTTCCGCCGGCAGTCGGAGATGACGATCGTCCCGCCGGGCTCCAGCCTTTCCTTGAGGAAGCGCTCGTAGCCCGGGCCGAGCGTCCGCCGCTTGTAGCGGAAGTACGTCAGCGCCCGCACCATCAGCCGGTCCTGGTTGG
The DNA here is from genome assembly GCF_014156695.1 of Streptomyces durbertensis. Taxonomy (GTDB): domain Bacteria; phylum Actinomycetota; class Actinomycetes; order Streptomycetales; family Streptomycetaceae; genus Streptomyces; species Streptomyces durbertensis. The sequence goes on from NZ_WMLF01000336.1 coordinate 3,779, forward strand.
CGTCGTGCATGTGGTGCAGCTGCACGTCCGGGTTGGCCGCCAGCAGCGCACGGCCCGGCTCGACGCCCTTGACCATCGCGCCGCTCGGATCGTCCGGGTGCACCCGCTGCCGCACCGGCACGAAGAACGTCTGCGGCAGCCAGGGGATGCCCAGCGCCGCCCACAGATGTGTCAGCGCCCCGCAGGACGAGCCGACGGCGACCGCCGGATACGGCCCGTCCGGATACTCTTCGCCGACCCAGCGGGACACGTCCTCCAGATCGATGCGGCCCGTCCGCCGCGGGCTGATCGTCTCCGTCGCGCCGCTGACGATGAAGAACTTCTCCCGGGCGCGTTCCGGCAGCAGCCGGGTGGCCCTGACGAGCGGCCGCAACGGGGCCGGGTGCCCGAGCGAGGGGAAGCCCTCGCCCCGCAGGAACGCGGCGTTCGCTCGCAGCATCGCGGAGGCGGAGTCAAAGCCGGCGAGAAAACGAGGAATGGACATGACCTGACCTCCCTGTCCTTCTCGCGGGTAGCCGTCGGCGCGACCGGGCAAACCGCCGGCGCACCGGATCTCGCGCCGGTTGCGCGCCCGGACCCGCGCCGGTTGCCCTCCCGGCGTCGCGCCCGGCGTCGCGCCCGGCGTCGCGCCGACGCGGCGCGTGCCGCCGCCGCGGCTCAGGAGGCGTGCGGCGGCAGCGTGAACGGGCGGGACAGCGTCGCGCCCCAGTCCCGCCACGCCGGACAGCGCAGCGGCGGCTCGTCGGCGAGGAAGCGGTTCACCTCGTGGTAGAACACCGGCCTGATCGGCAGATACGGATGCGCCACCCGCTGCGGGCAGACGTTGCGGTCCACCGGCAGCCGCCAGCCGTCCGGCATCAGCGGCAGGTCCGTCGCCGACGTCACACTCAGCGACCGCACCCCGGGCGGCAGCGGCTCCGCCAACGCCGTCGACGCGCCGTCCGGCGTCGCCAGCAGCTCCCGCGCGGCCGGTGCGTCCGGCTCGAAGACGAAGTCGACGTGCGCGGCCAGCGGCACCACCAGTCGCAGCAGGTCACCGGCCACCCGGCCCTCGCCGCGCTTCCCCGCCGGCGGGTAGCCGAGCGGGCTCTGCGGGAACGGCCCGACCAGCAGCAGCGTGTCCACCTCCGGCGCCTTGCCCTCTGCCACCGCCTGCCAGGCCACCCACACCGCGTGCGAGTGCCCCGCCACCACCACCGGCTGCGGCAGCTCCCGGACCTGCTCCGCGAACGTCCGCACCTGCTCGGCCATCGGCCGCTGGGTGTCGCGGGGGACGTAGGGCGCGCCGGTGCGGATCGGGCAGGTCGCCACCCCGCGCGGCTGCCCGTCCCCCGTTCCCGCGTACGAGAAGTAGTAGGTCTGTTCGCAGCCGTAACCGAGTCGCTCCACCTCGGTTTCGAAGATCGCACCGCTGCCGGAGGACGAGTTGATGCCGGACATCAGCAGCAGCGACCCGGACCGCTCCGCCGCCCGCTGCCCGTACCCCTCCCCGCCGCGCGTCGTCACGAAGACCGTCGCCGCCACCGCGAACGCCGCGGCCGCCGCCGCCAGCCGCAGCAACGGCCGGCCGCGCGGCGGACGGCGCAGCGCCAGCACCGCCGCGCCCGTCAGCACCGCCGACACCGGGACCAGCGCCAGCGACCAGCCCGGCCGCAGATCCGCCAGCGCGCCCAGCAGCAGGAGCGCCACCGCGTACGGCAGCAGCACCGCGACCCGCAGCCCGTTCCCCCACGCCTCCCGGAAGGCGGTCCGCAGCCGCGTCGTCCGCTGCCACGGCAGCGCCGCCGTACCGAACCACACCAGCGCGACCAGCGACACCGAGGCCCAGAACAACCGCGAGTACAGCAGCGACTGCGCCATGAACCCCATCAGCCCCGCCAGCGCCAGCGGCACCCCGACCAGCACGTAGAACAGCAGCACGAACCGCGCCCGCGCCCACGTCAGCCCGCCGGTCAGCAGACACAGCACCACCACCCGCACGGCGAGCACCACCGCAAGCGCCGCGAAGAACTCCGGTTCCGAATGCGCCCGTGCGAGCAGCACCCGCAGATCGCTGTACAGATCGATCGGCGGCAACGCCACCGCGTGCACCAGCCCCGGCCAGCGCGGCAGCACCCCGACCAGCCCCAGCAGCAGCACCACCCCGGTCAGCGCCGCCAACGGCCACAGCGACACCACCGCCCGCGCCACCGCCGGTCGCGTGTCCGAACCGGACAGGTCGGGCATTCTCATCCCTCCGGGTATAGCAGCCGCCGACCC
>NZ_WMLF01000337.1 GCF_014156695.1 Streptomyces durbertensis
CATCCGGGGAGGCGCCCGGACTCGCGCGCCTCCCCTCCCGTACCCGCCCGGTCCGCCTCCTCGTTCCGTGACCGGGCGGCTGAATCCCCCGGTCCCTGTGGCCGGGGGATTCAGCGTGGTCCGGACGGGTCGGAGCCGGCGAGCGCGTCCGGAGACGGTGACCGGTGTTCCTAGGCCGCAGGCGTCGTGGCGGAGAGGCGGGGGCTGTCGGCCCCGCGAGCGCGCCACCGGGCGAACCGCCCTACCGAGGCGTGTGAAACCGCTCTCCGCAGGGCGGTTTCGCAGGTCACGGCGCTGGGTTACGGTTCGCGCGTGGAGTGGACAAGGCGGTTCACCGACCGGCTGCGACGCCGCGCACCGCGCCAGCCGACCGGCGCGGTCGCCGGGCTGCGCGAGGCCAGGCTGCTCGGCCAGGACCTGCGGCACGGGCTGCACGGTTCAGGCGGCGCGGCGGCGGCCCGCCGGCTGCGCCGGCTGCTCGACGCGGACGCGGTGGTCTTCGCAGATCTGGACGGCCCGGCCGCCGAGGCCGGTCCGCTGCCGCCGGGCAGCGACGTCCGGGCGGTTCTCGACGAGGTGTTCAACCGGGGCCGGGTGCTGCGTCAGCCACCGCTGGTCGCCGCGCCGCTGCTGGTCGCCGGTGACCTGGCGGGCGCGCTGGTGGTGGCCGGCGGCGTGACCGGGGAGGTCGCGGCGGAGGACGTGGAGGAGCTGGCCGCGCTGGTGGCGGAGGCGTTGGACCACGCCGAGCTGCGGGAGGCCAGGGCCCGGATCGCGGCGGCCGACCTGCGGACGCTGCGCGCGCAGATCTCCCCGCACTTCCTGCACAACGCGCTGGCGGTGATCGCCGCCCACATCCGCAGCGACCCGGCCCGGGCGCGAGGACTGCTCACCGACTTCGCCGACTACCTGCGCTACAGCTTCTCCACCACGGGCGACTACGCGACCGTCGCCGCCGAACTCCAGGCCATCCAGACGTACCTGGAGCTCCAGCGCGCCCGCTTCGACGACCGTTTGGAGGTGACCGTGCGGATGGCCCCGGAGATCCTGCCCGTCGCCATCCCCTTCCTCGTGGTGCAGCCCATCGTGGAGAATGCGGTGCGGCACGGTCTGGAACGCAAGTCCGGCCGGGGCCACATCGCCGTCTCCGGGTTCGGCGAGGGCGCGCTGTGCGTGATCGAGATCGAGGACGACGGCGTCGGCATGGAACCGGAGCTGGCCCGGGAGATCCTCGCCGGCGGCGGCCCGGAGGCCAGGGGCGTGGGCCTGGCCAACGTCGACCGGCGGCTGCGGACCGTCTACGGGCCCGAGTACGGGCTGGTGATCGAGACAGCTCCGGGCAGCGGCACCCGCGTGGTGGTGCGCGTTCCCAGGTACAAGCAAGGAGTGGTGGCGGAGTGAACCACACGACGACGCCCCGGGGAGGCCGGCAGGGCGCCTCCGCCGCCGCGCCCGGCGGCGGACTGCACGTGCTCGTGGTCGAGGACGAGCCCTCCACCAGGGCGGATCTCGTCGAAATGCTGACGGAACTGCCGGAGATCGGCGAGGTGTCGGCCGCCGAGAGCGGCGAGGCGGCGGTACGACTGCTGGGCGGCGGCACGTTCGACGCCGTCTTCCTGGACATCTCGATGCCCGGTCTCGACGGCATGGACGTGGCCCGCGTCGTCAGCATGCTGTCCGCTCCCCCGACGATCGTCTTCGTGACGGCCTCGGAGTCGCACGCCATCGAGGCGTTCGGCATCGGCGCCGTGGACTACCTGCTGAAGCCGGTGCGGCCGGAACGGCTGTCGGAGTCGGTGGCCCGCATCGCCCGGCGCGGACGCGGCGGCGCGTCGTCGCCGGTCGCGGACGAACTGGCGGTCGTGCAGATCGAGCACAGCCGGCGCACGGTGTTCGTCCGGCGCGACGACATCCAGTACGCCGAGGCGCACGGCGACTACGTGCGCCTGCACACCGCCGAGGACACCCACCTCATCCGGCTGTCGCTGTCCTACCTGGAGGAGGTCTGGGCGCCCGCCGGCTTTGTGCGGGTGCACCGGGGCTACCTGGTCGCGGTCGGCTGGGTGCACGACCTGCGGGTGACGAGTTCGGCGGGTCTCGTAGCGTGCACCCCCGCCGGTGACGTGCCGGTGAGCCGGCGGCACGCGCGCGGGTTGAAGGAGCAGCTCATCGACGCGGCCCGCAGCGGGATGCTGGGCCGGGCGGCCAGATGAGCCCCACGCGCCGGGTGAAGGTGACGTCCCCGCAGACCCGGGTGGCGCTCGCCCGGCGCTCCCGCGTCGAGCGCGGCGTGCTGCCGCTCGCCGGCCCCGCCGACCCGGAGCTGGCGCGGCGGGTGTTCGCGGCGCAGCGGCGGTTGGCGATCCGCACGGTGGCGCTGCTGGCGCTGGTCCTGTTCGGGACCAGCGGCCTGATCGCGCTGCTGCCCGTGCTGGACCGGGTGACGTTCGGCGGAGTGCCGGTCTCCTGGCTGCTCCTCGCTGCGGCGACGTACCCGGTGCTCCTGGTGGTCGCGGTGCTGCACGTCCGCAGCGCGGAACGCGTCGAGGACGCGGCCTGCGGCGGCGGAGGTTCGGCCTGATGACCGGGCTGCTGGCGATCGGCTTCCTCGTCGCGGCGAGCCTGCTGATCGGCGTGTACGGCGTGCGGGCCGCGCGCACAGCGCCGGACTTCCTCGTCGCCTCCCGCCGCGTCGGCACCGGCTGGAACGCGATGGCCATCGCGGGCGAATACGTGTCGGCGGCCTCGGTCCTCGGCCTGGCCGGACTGCTGCTCAAGAACGGCGTCGGCACGCTCTGGTTCGCCGTCGGCTTCACCGCCGGCTACGTGGCGGTGGTGGCGCTGGTCGCGGGCCCGATGCGCCGTTCCGGCGCGTACACCGTGCCGGACTTCGCCGAATACCGGCTGGCCTCGCCGCTGATGCGGCGGCTGTGCGGACTGATCGTCCTGGTCATCATGTGGCTGTACCTGGTACCGCAGTTCAAGGGCGCGGGTGTCGTGCTGCAACTGGTCAGCGGCACGCCGTACTGGGTGGGCGTGGTGCTGGCCGGGCTGGTGGTGAGCGGCTCGATCGCCGTCGGCGGGATGCGCTCGGCGACGTACGTGCAGGCGTTCCACTACCTCGTGAAGCTGGCGTTTGTCGCCGTACCGGCGGTGTACGTGCTGGTGCACGTGGGCGGCGAGGTCCGCGCGGAGGCGCTGACCCCGGTGACCGTACCGGAAGGGTGGAGCCGTCCGCTCCTGGACATCAACGACGCCGGACACCCACTTCTGGCCACCTGGTCGGTACTGCTCGCGACGACACTCGGTGCGATCGGTCTCCCCCACGTGATCATGCGCTTCCACACCAGCCCGAGCGCACGCGCCGCACGCCGGGTCGCGGTCGGCGTGATCGCGCTCCTCGGCGTCTTCTACCTCTTCCCCGCCGTCTACGGACTGCTCGGCCGTGTCCTGACCCCGCACCTCGTGCGGGACAACACCACCGACACCGTCTCGGTCGTCCTCCCGGGCGAGGTCGTGCCGGGCACGCTCGGCAGCGTGCTGACGGCGCTGGTGGCGGCCGGCGCCTTCGCCGCGTTCCTCTCCACGTCCTCCGGCCTGCTGCTGGCGCTCGCCGGCGGCCTCTCCCACGACCTGTTCGGCGATCGCGGCCCGGTCGGCGGCCTCTCCCGCCTACGCACGGCGGTGGCGGTCGGCGCGCTGGTCGCCGTGCTGCTGTCGCTACCCGCCGCCCACCTGGACATCAACGTCCTGGTCGGCTGGGCGTTCGCCGTCGCCGCCTCCACCTTCTGCCCACTGCTGGTGCTCGGCATCTGGTGGCCGAGACTGACGGTCGCCGGCGCGGCAAGCGGCCTCGTCGTCGGCGGCATATCAGCGACGGGCGCGGCCCTCGCCTCCGCCTTCGGCACGTGGGACTCGGGACTGCTGACGGTCCTGCTGGCGCAACCAGCCTCCTGGACCGTCCCGTTGGCGTTCGCCGTCATGATCGGCGTCTCGCGCCGCGGTACCCCGCCAGAAGGCGCGGAACGCGCCGTCCTACGCCTCCACGCCCCGTAGCTGTCCGAACGAAACCCCGCCACCACCTGGCCAAGCAGGTATGGCGGGGCTCTTGTCGTTCCTGCGGCGGACGGCTCCCCCGGCGCTCAGGCGCCGGTCACCCCGCCGCTCTTGACGGCCGTCACAAACGCCGAGAACGCGGGAGCGGAGACGTTCAGCACCGGACCACCCGGGTTCTTCGAGTCACGGACGGGGACCACGCCGCGCGTCGCGGCAAGGTTCGCTGCCACCTCGACGCATTGGCCGCCGCCCCCGCTGTAGGAGGACGTGAACCACCGAGGAGACTCGGTCTTGGTAGTCATGGAGTACCCTTTCGTGCCTCTCGGATCATGGCCTTCGATGCCGCTGGGGACAGCGCCTCGCCCTGGAGTTGATGGTATGCCGTGAGCAGCGGAAGTACGGAAGGGGTATCGCGCTCAAGATGCCCCCGCATCTGTGACTCCGCGTACGCAAGCACCGACATGTCCCGCAGGGTGAGCAGGACAAGCGAGTGGTTGAACGGCCGCCGCTCCCCCATCGAGAACGGCGCGATCTGGAGTACGACGTTGGCGAGTTCGGCGTAGTCCAGCAACCAGTCCAGCTGAGCACCCATCACCTCCGGCCCCCCGACCGTTCTTCGGATACAGCTCTCATCCAGGACCACCAGCATCATGGGACGACGGTCGCGCCGTAACGCCGACTGGCGTGCTGCCAGGAACGAGAGTCTTTCCTCAGCTTGTTCGGCCGTGATGGCGCCCCGCTGGACGTGGCTGTTCTCGATCACCCGGGCGTACTCCGGTGTCTGTAGCAACCCCGGTATCACACCCACTTCATAGAGTCTGACCTCTACGGCTCGACCCTCGTGGTCGACGTACTCCGGGAAGCCCTGCAGCAGCACGCCGTGCTCGATCTTGCCCCACTCACGCTGGAACGACTCTTCGGTACCTGTAAGCCCGAACGCGGCGTCAACAGCCACCGAAAACCGCCGGGTCGGCGGTTTGTTGCCAGTTTCCACCCCCGAGATGTGCCGCCCCGAGTACCCCATGCGTGCGCCTAGCTCATCTTGCAGCCACCCCCGCGCTTCCCGCATGCTGCGCAAACGTGCACCGTACGCCGCTTCCGGGCTCGCGTCGGGGTTCAACTCCTTGCGGTTGACCAATGTGTTCTCCGGCGGTGAGACGTTGAAGACTCCTTGAGCCTAGAACACTCTGTGACTCCATGGTGGTGAAACCGCTACGGAGAGGAGTCGTCATGTCCGTTGCCGCGCACGGCGGTTACCCCCACACCTTCAACCCGGACAGCAACGTGCCGCACGGGTGCACGACCTGTGCCGAGCTGCGCGCAGCCGCGCGACACAACGAAGAGGCCTGCGACCACTCGGCCGCCACGGACTACCGCTTCCTGCTGCGCCGACACCTCGCCGAGTGCGCTACCGGGCGGCCGTCATGACCGGTCCCGATGAACCCGTCAGCACGCCGGAGCCGTCCGACACACCTGCCGACCGCACGCGCGAGGCGTCCGGCGACGACCGGCCGGCAACTCCCGAGCCGCTGGCCGAACTGTTGCGGCGACACGTCGAACTCCGGGCAGAGATCACCGACCACCTGAAGCGATTGGGACACGCATGAACCACACGTACGCCCTCCGACGCTTCGCGGTCGTCTTCGACACCGAGCCGGACGCCGAGCCCGCCACGTACAGGATGCAGTGCGCCGTGTGCGACGAGTCGGGCCCGACCGTCGACGCCGTACAGGGAGACGACAAGTCCACACTCGGCGCACGAATCGAAGCCGCCCGCGAGGCGTCCGACTGGGTGCGGCAGCACCGCTCCTCCAACCGGGAGCACTTCACCTACCGCCTGATCGAGACCCACCCCTACCGCCTCGCCCCCGGGGAGTGGCGGCGGTGAGGCGACTCGCCGCACACATCGGCCGCTTCGCCGGTCCCCTGCTCATCATCACCGTTTCCGCCTCCTGCGGCTTCGTCCTCGGC
>NZ_WMLF01000338.1 GCF_014156695.1 Streptomyces durbertensis
CCCCTTCTACCCCGCCGAGTCCTTCCACCAGCAGTACCTCGACAAGAACCCCGCCGGCTACTGCGGCATAGGCGGCACCGGCCTCACCTGCCCCATCGGCCTCACTCCCACCTCCGACTGAGACGGCGCCCCGCGCAGAGACCGCTCATCAGCCCGCCGCGACTCGATACCGTCGCCTCGTACGCGCCGCACGCCGCCGACCCCTCGGCGGCGGCACGGCGTCGCTTTGTTGCGGGGAGGGATGCGGCATGCCGTCCGACGGTCCTCTGGCGGCGGGAGCGGAGTTCACGTCCGAGCGTGCCTCGGCCGTGTCAGCCGAAGCCTGCCGCACGGTCGGGCTCGACCCGACCGGCGCGAAACTCATCCGCTTCGGAGAGAACGCCCTCTTCCGGCTGGCGACGCACCCGGTCATCGTCCGCGTGGCCCGCTCGACGGAGTACCTCGACTCCGTACAAAACGAAGTGGCGGTCTCCCGTTGGCTCGCGGATGAGGGCTTCCCCGCTGCCCGCGTCCTGGACGACGTCGAACAACCCGTGGTCGTGGACGGCTCCCCGGTGACCTTCTGGCACCTGATCGTGCCGGGCGACCGCAACGCCACCTACACCGATTTGGGCCGCGTCCTTCGGGACCTCCACGGCCTCACGCTGCCGGACGGCCTGAAGCTGCCGCCGTACTCCGCCTTCGGCCGCACGGACCTGCGGGTGGAGAGGGTCACGGGAATCCCCGAAGCCGACCGGGCCTTCCTACGCGAACGCAGCCGGCTGCTACGTACTGGGCTGGCGGAACTGCGGTTCGAGTCGGCCAAAGGGCCGGTGCACGGCGACGCGCATATCCAGAACCTCATGGTGGACCGGAAGGGCCGTGTCGTCCTCATCGACTTCGAGGCGTTCAGCTTCGATCACCCGGAGTGGGACCTGATGGTCACCGCGACCGAGCACCACAGCCTCGGGTGGCAGACAACAGAGCAGTACTCCGACTTCATCTCGGCGTACGGACGCGATCTCGGCTCCTGGCACGGGTTCGCGACGCTACGCGGAATACAGGAGTTCCGGATGACAACCTGGCTTATGCAGAACGTCGGTGAGAGCCGAGCCGTGGCCGAGGAGTACGCCCACCGCATCGCGACTCTCAGGAACGACAGTGCTCCCCGCCACTGGCAACCCGCGTGAGAATCGCCGTCACTCCTCGTCAAGCCCGGCCACGGCCTCACGGACCTGCTCGTTGAACCGCCGTACCGCCGGCTCCCCCTCGTGCCGCGCGACGGACCGCTGGAAGTCGGTGACATAGCGCTGGAAGCGGGAGGACTGGAGGGCGTCGCCGTCCCGCACGGCCACCCCCGCCGTCGCGACGGCGACCTCCAACTCCCCGTTCAGCAGCTGGCTCTGTGCGAGCACTATGCGGCAGAGGCCAAGCGTTCGGGCGTACTTGGGGTCCGTCAACTCAACCGCTCGTTCTGCGAACCGGACCGCCTCACGCCCCTGCCCCAGATCGCGGAAACAGTGACAGAACTCCCCTGCCAACTCCGCCTCGTCCATGTACGCGAGCCAGTCCGGGTCCTCGCCCGTGCACGCACGTGCGAAGTGTCGCTCAGCCTCCCGCATCGCCCTGGTCGCGCCGGGAGCATCACCGGCCGTCGACAGGGCACGGGCCTCATGTGCCGTGAACAGAGCCATGGCGCGCGGTGTAGCGCGTCCCTTGCCTCCCTCGACGGAAGCGCGCGCGAGTCGGACGGCACGTGACACCTGGCCCAGGTAGTTCGCCTGGTGGCTCATGTTGGTGAGGATGCGCGCCCCCATCAGACGGTCGTCCACCACCTGCGTCAGCCGGAGCGTCGCGACCAGGTAGCGGTCGGCCAGCGCGTGGTTCCCGGTGTCGTAGGCCGTCCATGCGAGCAGCTGTGAGATCTCGGCAGCGGCGCCGAACAGTGCCCGTCCTACCTTGTCGGTGTAGCCGGCGTTGAGCAGAGGCAGAACGTCCTCTCGGAAGTAGTGCCGCAGCGGTCGGTGGCCGTGGCCGCCCCCGAACCGGAAGTCCAGGTGCATGAACATCTCCCCGGCCGTGCGCAGGGCTGCCACGTCGCGCATCGTGACCCGCCGGGTCAGGGTTGAGGACGCGATGAGCCCGTCCGGCCGTGAGACCAGCCAGGAAAGCACCGCGCTGTTGATCTCGCCCTCCGGTAGGAGAAGGTCATCGGACGCGCCTCCCTCAGGGCCGAAGCGCGTCAAGCCTTCCATGACCTTCAACGCCCCAGGAAGCGATGCCGCGTAACTGGTGCCTCCATCCGGGCCGTTCCCAATCGACCCAGGTAAGCCCAGGTCGGCAGGGGTGACCCTTCGCCCCAACTTCTCGCTCAACGCCTCCGCAAGAAACACGCCTGTCCGCGGCTGAATCCCGCTGCCGCTCAGCCATCGCTGCACCGCCACATGCGTGGTTCCGACGTGCACGCCGCGACGGCGAGCGACGTCCTGAACGCGGCGCGCCAAGCCCTTGTTCGAGACCCCGGCCTCCGCTATGACGGCGGCCAACGCCCTGTTCGATTCCCGTCTCATGATCACCCTAAGCGGCTCTCGCTGACGCTGCGTGCCCAGCGTGCCACGGGCAGAGACACCCCCGGGAGGGGGTTCACACGTGAACCCCCTCTGCGCCGCCAGGTGAACTCCGTGGACGCGTGGACCCCCAGGTGAACACTGCCGCTCGCCGTCGGGCCGCCGTTGACTGGACGGCACGCGACGGCGGGGACTCACCCCGTGGCAGACAGGAGGACGTGCAATGGAGCTCGCACCGATGCGACAAGTACAGATCTCGGCCGCCGAGTCGGCTCCACTCAAACCACTCGCCCTGGCCCTGGCCGAGCGCTTCCGCTCGATCACGCTCATCGCCGACTCGGCCGACACCGCCCACGTGGCTCGACGAACAGCCGGCGAGGTCGTACACGACTGGGTGCTTCAAGTCTCTCGCGATGACGTCGAGTTGTGCGTCTCGGAACTGGTCGGCAACGCAGTCCATCACGCCACCCCGGACGGCCAACTCACGGCTTTTGAGCGCGAACGCCTCATCGTCGTCGTCTTCCGCGCCTGGTCACGCTGGCTCTTCATCGAAGTGACCGACCAGGACTCGACCCCTCCCATCCTCCCGGTCGGTGACCTCCTCGATCACGAGCTCTCCACCGTGACGACCGACGACGTACTCCCAGAGCACGGACGAGGCCTGTTCCTCGTGCAGAGCCTCGCCAGTGCCGTCTGGTGGGCCCCACGCGACGCAGGCGGCAAGAGCGTCTTCTGCCGCTTCGACCTCGATGACGTAACCCACTAACCGTGATCGGGCTGGGGTACCCGGCGCCGTATGGAACATTGAGCAGACCGAGGGCTCAGTGACGCGAGGAGGCCAGAATGCTACGGAAGTTGGCAGGACAACCGGACTGCAAGAACGGCACGTGTTCGACACTCGTGCTCCCGGCCGGCGCGCTGGAGGAGTACTTCGATGCTCAGCGGTGAGGAGTTCGGGCGTCTCTTCGAGACCTTCGAACGGACGGCGTTCCGGCTGGAGACCTTGGACGAATACGACGTGGAGGAGGAGCGGGAGGAGATCGCACGGTTCCTCGCGGGTGAGGACATGGGACCGGACTGGGACGACAACCCGTGGGTGCGGTCGATGACGGACGAGGGCAAGAGCGTCGAACGCGTCCACGTGCTGCGCTCGCCCCTCACCGACTACCTGCGCTATGAGCTGTCCGCCTACCCGGGGAACGTGAAAGCCGGAGAGGACATCGGGATCATCGACCTCGTGGAGCAGACGGTGAGCGGCTTGCCGGATCACGACTTCTGGCTCTTCGACGACCGCAGTGTCTACCGGATGCACTACACGCCGGAGGGAAGGTTCGTCGGCGGCGAGCTGCTGCCAGCCGACCGGCTCGCGGAGTATCAGGGCTACCGCGACCTGGCACTCAACCACGCCGTGCCGTTCACGACCTACTGGGAACAACACCACGGACCACGGACTTGACCACCTCCGCTGCCCGGCAGCCGCTCATTCCTCAGCCGCACAGGTGCGGCAGGTCGCCCGCGAGATCGGCCTGCCGCACCTGGACCCGGCACACACCGCCATCGCCTCTCCGGCCGCGTAGATCGTTTACCCGAGAACGTGAATACCGCCGTCGCCCGGTGGACTCGGCCCATGCGCCGGATCTAGCGTCGTGCCCGCTGACGGGGATCGTCCCCGGACGGGAGGGGAACCATGGGTAGGGATCAACTGACGCGCCTTACCGGTGGGGTGGGAGGGCCGGAGTGTGATGACGATGACTGCCCGAACGTCTACCGCGACAACACGGACGGCGGCATCGTCGTCCAGGGGCAGCGGTGCGAGTCCTTCCAGCCGCCGGACGGAGAGGCGCTGGTGAAGATTCCCGAGGACGTGTTGAGGGAGGCCGTTCGTGCTCTTGGATGGTGAGCGCTGGCGGGAGTTCTTCGACTCCTTCGAGCGAGAGGCCTGGAGATTCGAGGCGCAGCCCACGTACACCATGCCCAGGGAACAGGGAAGCGTTGCGCGGTTCCTGCGCGGCGAGGGCAAGCCCGCCGACCACAACGCCCGCTGGCACGAACGGGTGCGGCGATACGTCGGCTCCGGCCGTAACGTCGGCCGTGTCCGCATCGTGCGCCGGCCGCTCACGGACTACCAGCGCTACCAGTTCGCGTGGGGCATCCCCGGCAACATCCGGGCGGGCGAGGACATCCGCGTACTGGACGTGACCGAGGACGACCACGGTCTCCCTCTCAACGGCCGTGACTGGTGGATGTTTGACGAAACTCGCCTCGTGCACCTGAACTTTCGGCCCGACGGCGCTCAGATCAACCGCGAGACGTACAGCGGCGACCTCGCACCGTACCGAACGTGGAAGCAGGTCGCCCTTCAGCACGCCGTGCCCTTCGAGGAGTACGTGAAGGGCCTTGACCTTTGACCCGAACCGGATAGACCAGTCGAAAGCCGACCTGGCCAGAACGATCCGGGAGATGCGCCGGCGAGCCAACCGAACACAGGTGTGGCTCGCTCGGCGCTGCAACATTTCCCAGACAAAGCTCAGCAACATCGAGACCGGTCGGGTAACTCCCAATCTGATCGACGTCGATCTGATCCTCAGAGCGCTGCAGGCCCCGCCAGAAGTCGTCGCGGAGGTTACCTCGCTTACCAGGCTCGCCAACACGGAGTGGCAGAGCAAGCGTTCCTCGTGGCGTAGGGGTCTGGACAAACGGCAGCAGGAACTCGCCGGGCTGGAGGCGAGCGCACGAAGACTTCAGTACTTCCTGCCGTCCATGGTGACCGGTCTGCTCGCGACGCCCGAGTACATCGCCGCCAGCCTCACGCACTGTCCGGTCGACACCGCCGGGACAGTCGCTCGGAAGCTGGCACGTCAGGCCGTACTCTGCGACTCGACCAAACAGTTCACGTTTCTGCTGACCGAGCAGGCGGCCCGCTGGAGCATCGTTCCCGCAACCATGATGGCAGCTCAGCTCGATCGCCTGGTTTCACTGTCGCACCTTCCCAACGTCCGCATCGGCGTCCTCCCGCTCGGCACGCAGCTCAGTCGCGGCCCCATGAACACATTCACCATCTACGATGAACGGCTAACTACCGCTGAGACGTTCACTGGGCGAATCGTGTTCCTCGATCCTCGTGACGTCAGCGAGTACATCGACCTGTTCGCGCTCTTCGAGCGTCATGCGCTCTTTGATGACGCAGCGCGGGAACAACTCACGGAATGGGCAGCTCAGCACCCTCGATGATCTTTACCCCACAACGCGGATATTCCTCGTAACTGCCCTTGGTTTCACGGATGATGAGTTTCGTCAGAGCAATCGAACTCAAGGAGCTGGGAGTCCATGTCTCAGGGGAGCACTATGCAGTCGGACTCGGTGACGCTCTTGTGCCACCCGCACCGGGCACGAGTGGAAAGGCCGCGTCCGTTTGCCGCCGACGGTGGTCGGCATGGTGGGGAGGGCGGGGATGG
>NZ_WMLF01000339.1 GCF_014156695.1 Streptomyces durbertensis
CTCCGGGTTCTTCGGGTTCTCCGGGTCGCCGGTCTCCCGGGTGGTCCGGCGGGGCTGCCAGGGCCGGTCGGGGGCGTCCGGCGGCGGCGGGGCGAACGGGTTGTCCTCCTGGCCGGGGGTGTCCGAGCGGTCGGAGGCGCGACGTGGGTCCGTCATGTGGTGTGAGTCTTCCCCTTCGTGTTCGTGCGCCTGCCGCGGGCCGGGCCGCGGAGTCGTACGCCAGACGCTACCCGCTGGCCGCGCACCCGTCCCACGGGGGCCTGGGGACGTGCCGGTATCGTTGCTGACGACCGACCGCTTCGTAGGGTTCCCCGTACGGACACACCCCCGTCGCCTGTCGGATCGCACAAGGCCGCAACAAGGGTCGCCGTGGCGGCGGCCCCGGATCGTCACGAAGATCGTCACGAAGACTGACCGCCGGGTCGGAAAGAGCGTGTTCCCGTGTCTGCATACGCACCCTCCGCGGAGCCTGCCCGGCTGGTCGTGCTGGTGTCCGGCTCGGGCACCAACCTCCAGGCACTGCTGGACGAGATCGACGCCGTGGGGGCGGACGGCTACGGGGCGCGGATTGTCGCCGTGGGCGCGGACCGCTCGGGTGTCGCGGGTCTGGACCGCGCGGAGCGGGCCGGGCTGCCGACGTTCGTGTGCCGGGTGAAGGACCACCCGACCCGGGCGGACTGGGACCGCGCGCTCGCCGAGGCGACCGCCGCCCACCGCCCCGACCTGGTCGTCTCGGCCGGGTTCATGAAGATCGTGGGCCCGGAGTTCCTGGCCCGGTTCGGCGGGCGCCTGGTGAACACCCACCCGGCGCTGCTGCCCAGTTTTCCCGGTGCGCACGGCGTGCGTGACGCGCTCGCCTACGGCGTGAAGGTGACCGGGTGCACCGTCCACTTCGTCGACGACGGCGTCGACACCGGACCGATCATCGCGCAGGGCGTGGTGGAGGTCCGGGAGGAGGACGACGAGTCCGCGCTGCACGAGCGCATCAAGGAAGTCGAGCGTCGCCTGCTCGTCGACGTCGTGGGTCGCCTCGCCCGCGACGGTTACCGCATCGAGGGACGAAAGGTACGGGTTCCGGCATGAGTGCCGAAGCTACTAAGCGGCCGATCCGCCGCGCGTTGGTCAGCGTCTACGACAAGACGGGTCTGGAGGAGCTGGCGCGCGGCCTGCACGCCGCCGGGGTGCAGCTGGTCTCCACCGGCTCGACCGCCGCCCGGATCGCGGACGCCGGAGTGCCGGTGACCAGGGTGGAGGAGCTGACCGGCTTCCCCGAGTGCCTGGACGGCCGGGTCAAGACCCTGCACCCGCGCGTGCACGCCGGCATCCTCGCCGACCAGCGTCTCGAGGCACACCGCGAGCAGCTGTCCGAGCTGGGCGTGGAGCCGTTCGAGCTGGTCGTCGTGAACCTCTACCCGTTCCGTGAGACCGTCGCCTCCGGCGCCTCTCCGGACGAGTGCGTCGAGCAGATCGACATCGGCGGCCCCTCGATGGTCCGCGCCGCCGCCAAGAACCACCCGTCGGTGGCCGTGGTCGTCAACCCGGAGCGCTACGCCGACGTGCTGAAGGCCGTGTCGGACGGCGGCTTCGAGCTGGCCGAGCGCCGGCGGCTGGCCGCCGAGGCGTTCCAGCACACCGCCGCCTACGACGTGGCGGTGGCCTCCTGGTTCGCCGGTGACTACGCCGGGGACGAGGTCGCCGGCGAGTCCGGCTTCCCGGACTTCCTCGGCGCCACCTACACCCGCGCCAACGTGCTGCGCTACGGCGAGAACCCGCACCAGGGCGCCGCGCTGTACACGGACGGCGGCGGTGGTCTGGCGGAGGCCGAGCAACTGCACGGCAAGGAGATGTCCTTCAACAACTACACGGACACCGAGGCCGCCCGCCGTGCCGCCTACGACCACGACGAGCCGGCCGTGGCGATCATCAAGCACGCCAACCCGTGCGGTATCGCGGTCGGTTCGGACGTCGCGGAGGCGCACCGCAAGGCGCACGCCTGCGACCCGCTGTCGGCGTTCGGCGGCGTCATCGCGGTGAACCGCCCGGTGACCACCGAACTCGCCGAGCAGGTCGCGGAGATCTTCACCGAGGTCGTCGTCGCGCCCGACTACGAGGACGGCGCCGTCGAGATCCTCGCCCGGAAGAAGAACATCCGGGTGCTGCGCTGCCCCCAGGAGCCGGGCTCGCGGCTGGAGTTCAAGCCGGTCGACGGCGGCGCGCTGCTCCAGGTCGCCGACCGGCTCCAGGCGGACGGCGACGACCCGGCGTCCTGGACGCTGGCCACCGGCGACGCGCTGCCGGCCGAGGAACTGGCCGAGCTCGCCTTCGCCTGGCGGGCCTGCCGCGCGGTGAAGTCGAACGCGATCCTGCTGGCGAAGGGCGGTGCCACGGTCGGCGTCGGCATGGGCCAGGTCAACCGGGTGGACTCCGCGAAGCTCGCGGTGCAGCGGGCCGGGGAGGAGCGTGCGGCCGGCTCGTTCGCGGCCTCCGACGCGTTCTTCCCGTTCCCCGACGGGCTTGAGGTGCTGACGGCCGCCGGGGTGCGGGCCGTGGTGCAGCCGGGCGGTTCGGTGCGCGACGAGCAGGTGATCGAGGCGGCCCGCGCGGCCGGCGTGACGATGTACCTCACGGGCACCCGCCACTTCTTCCACTGACCCGGACCCCGACCGGCGACGGACGTGGACGGAGGGCCGGACCGCGTGACGCGGTCCGGCCCTCCGTCGTGCCCGGGCCCAGCAACCGGGGGTCAGCGTTCCGGGCTCAGTACTGCGGGCGGTTGAACCACTGCGACGCCTGCGCCATCGACAGGAACACCAGCGTCACCACACAGGACGCCGTCCACACGAACGCGATGAGCAGGGAGCCGGCGTTGCCGGCCGACGTGATCAGGGAGAGCACCGCCATCACGCCGTTCACCGACGCGGCGATGATCGCGGCGACCCGCGTACCGCTGCGCCCCTTGCCGAACTTCGCGGCGGTCACGATGTGGAAGGCGGCGAGGCCCCCGAACAGCACAAAGAGGACAAGCGCGAACACCGTCAGGCCGTCGCGGCCGAGCTCGTGCATACCGATCTCGCGGAGCTCGCGATTCGACAGGCCCTGCGCGACGAGGCCGAGGATCAGCATCGCCAGTCCGCCGAGCGCCAGCAGACCGCCGGCGACGAACATCAGCACCCGCGCGGTCACGACCTGCCCCGGCATGGCCTGCGGCGGCGTCGGGGCGCCGGGGTAGCCGGGCTGCTGCGGCTGACCGTAGGGCGACTGCTGGCCGTACGGTTGCTGCTGGCCGTAGGGCTGCTGCGGGTAGCCGTAGGCCTGCGGCTGCTGGGGCTGGCCGTAGGGCTGCGGCGGCTGGCCGGGGGGCGGCGAGCCGTAGGGGTTGTTGTCGTTCGGGTAGCTCACGCTGGTTTCCCTCCGAGCGGTCGTCGACGCGGGTCGGGCGTGCCGCCTCCTTCGGCGGGAGGAAACCATCGGAGTGCCTCCCCCGCGACCGCCCCGCGTCGGTCGCAGCACTGAGTGTCATCATCACGGCCGGGGTTGAGGGGTGTCCAGCCGGCCCCGGTGAACGCGGCCGGGCGGTGAGACGGCCCGCACACCCCGCCACCGGCTCCCTGACTGGAGACGCGGGCCCCGGATCCGGGAGGATAGGGGCCATGAGCGCCCAGATTCTCGACGGCAAGGCCACCGCTGCCGCGATCAAGTCCGAACTCGCCACCAGGGTCGAGGCCCTGAAGGCCCGGGGTGTGACCCCCGGCCTCGGCACCGTCCTCGTCGGCGACGACGTCGCCAGCCAGAAGTACGTGGCGGGCAAGCACCGCGACTGCGCCCAGGTCGGCATCTCCTCCATCCAGCGTGAACTGCCCGGTACGGCCACGCAGGACGAGATCGAGGACGTCGTCCGGGAGCTGAACGCGGACCCCGGCTGCACCGGTTACATCGTGCAGCTTCCCCTTCCCCGCGGCATCGACACCAACCGGGTGCTCGAACTCATGGACCCGGCGAAGGACGCCGACGGCCTGCACCCGACCAACCTGGGCCGGCTGGTGCTCGGTGAGCCGGCGCCGCTGCCCTGCACGCCGAACGGGATCATCGAGCTGCTGCGGCGGCACGGGGTGGAGATCGCCGGCGCGGAGGTGGTCGTGGTCGGGCGCGGCATCACCGTGGGGCGCCCGCTGCCGCTGCTGCTGACCCGCCGTTCGGAGAACGCCACCGTCACGCAGTGCCACACCGGCACCCGGGACCTGGGCGCCCAGCTGCGCCGGGCGGACATCGTGGTGGCCGCCGCCGGTGTGCCGCACCTGATCAAGCCGGAGTACGTCAAGCCGGGCGCCGCCGTGCTGGACGTGGGTGTGAGCCGCGACGAGTCGGGGAAGATCGTCGGCGACGTGCACCCGGGTGTGGCGGAGGTCGCCGGGTGGGTGGCGCCGAACCCCGGCGGGGTCGGCCCGATGACCCGGGCGATGCTGCTGTCCAACGTCGTCGAGGCCGCCGAGCGGAACGCGGGCTGACCGGCATGGGCGCCGACTCCACCGCCGGGGGTCCGCGGAACCCCGACGCGAACGGGAACCGCCGGTCGCGCCGCTTCCCCATGCTGACCAGGGACACCGCCCGGCCCGAGGGCGGCGGGCGGGCGGCCTCCGGCAGTGCCCCCGCCCCCTACCGGCAGTGGCCGATCCTGACAGTGCTGGGCGGCGTGGTGGTCGGGCTGTTGCTCAGTCTGGCCGAGGCGCGGGTGGGGATACTCGTCGTCGGCGGCTCGCTGCTGCTGGGCGCGGTGCTGCGGCGGTTCGTGCCGTCGGTGGGCATGCTCGCCGTGCGGTCCCGGTTCACCGACCTGCTGACGTACTCGGTGCTGGGCACGCTGATCGTGGTGTTGGCGCTCATGGCGCAGCCGAATCCTTGGCTGGAACTGCCGTTCCTGGAGGAGGTCATCCGCTTCACGGTGCACTGAGCATCCGCCTCCCGGCGCGCCGGATATCGGACACCGGGCGCGCGGCGGCCGTGGTTCGCCGGTCGGAACATGACAAAAGCCGCGCCCGACCGGCGCGTACGGTCACCGGCCGGCGACGGAGCCGGACGACGGTGGCCCGGCGACCGGTTGTTCCGTTTTTGTTACCTGTCTCGGAGAACCGAATCCCGGCTGGGCGCCGTCACGACAGATGGCACACTTGGGCCATACGTCCCTCTTCCGGTGGAGGGCGGCGAACCGCCGTCCGAAGCGAAACGAGGGTGGAAGACAACACGGACTGGGGGCGAGGGGGAGGCAATGCCTCGTTGGAAGGCGCTACCGGAGGAGCTTGACCCGGAGATCCGGGAGTTCGCGGGCCAGATGCGCCAGCTCGTGGACCGCAGCGGCCTGGGTCTGTCCGCCCTCTCGGACCGCACCGGATACAGCAAGACGTCCTGGGAGCGCTACCTCAACGGCAGGTTGCTGCCTCCGCAGGGCGCGGTCTCCGCGCTCGCCGAGGTCACCGGCACGGACGTCCGCCACCTGGCCACCATGTGGGAGCTGGCCGAACGGGCCTGGAGCCGGGCCGAGATGCGGCACGACATGACCATGGAGGCCATACGCATCTCGCAGGCGCGGGAGGCGCTGGCCGCCGCCGGCCGCTCCGAGGACGGCCGGAAGAAGGGCCGCGGCCGCGCCCACAAGGCGCCCGGCCGGTCCGCCGCGACGGTCGCCGACCGGCCGGGCGGGCAGGCCGCCGACGCCGCGCCCGCGTGGGCGGGCGGCCGCGGCGGTTCCGTGGCCGACGCGCCCGCCCACGCCCCGGCTGACGCGCCCGCCGACGCCGTACCCGCCGACGCCCGCGCCGACTTCGACAGCACCGCCGTGCTGCGCCGTCAGTCCGCGCCCGCCGACCGCACCACGCCGTTCGACCGTCCCGCCGGCGGCCCGGCGCCGGCCGACCGGACGGCGGCACGTCCCCGACCTGCCGCGGGAGGTTTCTCCGCCGAGCCGCCCGGCCCGTCCCC
>NZ_WMLF01000034.1 GCF_014156695.1 Streptomyces durbertensis
TTGCCGGCCTGCCGCTGGAGGTCCGCCTCTACCTCCCGGCGGAGTTGGAGACGCTCCCCGCCCCGGCGCCGCCCGCGTCACCCGCCCCCGGCTCACCGCCGCCCGCGTCACCGGGGCCGGGGCCCCGGCCGGAGCTGGCGCTGTCGGGCCGGCCCGCGCCCGAGGCGCCCGGTTGCCGTCGCGCCGGCCGGGTGGGGTCGTGAGCGGCCCCGCGCCCTCCGCGCCGCCGCCTGCCGCGGCCCCGCGGGTGGTGGTGGTCATGGGCGTCACCGGTACGGGCAAGACGACCGTCGGCCGGCTGCTCGCGGAACGGCTCGGTGTGCCCTTCGCCGACGCGGACGACCTCCACCCGCCGGCGAACATCGCGAAGATGAGCCGCGGAACACCGCTGGAGGACGCGGACCGGTGGCCCTGGCTGGACGCTGTCGGCCGCTGGGCGGCCGCCCGGGGGGACACGGGTGTCGTGGTCGGCTGCTCGGCGCTGAAACGGTCCTACCGGGACCGGCTGCGCGCCGCCGCGGGCCGCTCGCCCGGCGGGCTGTTCTTCCTGCATCTCCACGGCGACCCCGCGCTGCTCACCGCGCGTCTCACCGGCCGGCGGGGCCATTTCATGCCGCCTGCCCTGCTCGCCTCACAACTCGCCGTGCTCGAACCGCTGGAGCCGGACGAGGCGGGAGCCGAACTGGACGTGTCGGCCGGCCCCGCGGTGCTGGCCGCCCGCGCCGCCGCGGCCGTGCACCCGGGCTGACCCTCGCCGGACGAGTCGGCTGACCCTCGCCGTGCGCCCCGGCTGACCTTCGCCGGACGAGTCGGCGGCCGGCAGGTTAACGGCGTCGGGAAAGGAGGTTAATTCCGGGCGTGGTCACACCGGTTGGTCGTTCGTAGATCCGTTGTTAACCCGCCGTTGCCACGACGTTGGGCCATTCAGCCGGTTGCGGCTCTAACGTCGGCGACGTGCCCTCACCTACCGATACCGAGCGCGGCGAGCAATCCTGGCGGATCGCCGTTCTCGCCGATTCCGACACCCGCTGGAAATGGGGCGGGCTGACCGCCCAGCGCCTCGTTCCCGACGTCGACCCGACCGTCGGCGTCGACGGCCTCCTGCTGCGCGGACGGGCCACCCCGACCCCGCGTCAGCTGCGCGAAGTCGGCGTGGCCGCGGCCTCGTTGCGCGAGGTGACGGTGCCGGAGTTCCTGTCGGTGGCGGGCGAGTACGACCTGGTCGTGCTCTCCTGCGTCGGCGGCACGGTGCAGGCGATGCTGCACGGCCTGGCGCACCGCTGGAATTCCGCTCCCAAGGAGAACGGGCCGCGTCCGGTACTGGTCACCGGATATGTCGGAGTCGTCTACGAAAAGCTCACCGACGGCCTTCTGCTGCGCAGCGGCGCCGATCTGGTGCTGGCGAACTCCCGGTCGGACGCCGAGCGTTTCCGTTCCGTTTACCGCGGCGTCGGCGCGGCGCCGGAATCCGTTGTGGAATGCGCCCTCCCGTTTCTCGGTGGGAAGCCGTACGCGCCGGATCCGGCACGTCCGTTCACCGTCACCTTCGCCGTGCAGCCGTCGGTGCCCGGGGACCGGGAAGGCCGGCTGTACCTGCTCAACCGGGCCGTCGAGCACGCCAGGCGGCACCCCGACCGCCAGGTGCTCATCAAGCTGCGCAGCAAGCCCGGCGAGCAGACCACGCACGTGGAGGAGCTGCCCTACCAGCGGCTCGCCGAGCGACTGCCGGGCGGCCTGCCGGCCAACTGCCGTCTGGTCTACGGACACATGGGCGAGGTGCTCGACGGCACCGACCTGCTGGTGACCGTCAGCTCCACCGCCGCGCTGGAGTCGCTGCACCGGGGCATCCCGACGGGAGTCCTCACCGACCTGGGCATCCGGGAGTCGCTGGGCAACCACCACTTCGTCGGCTCGGGCTGCCTGGTCTCCTGGGACGAGCTCGACGGGGGCCGGCTGCCGGCCCCCGACCCGCTGTGGACGGCCCGGCACGGGGTGGTCTCCGACAGCCCCTACGAGGCCGCCTTCGACGCCGCCCGCGACCGCGTCGCCGAACTGCTCGGACGCGCCGAACTGCCGCCCATAGCGCCCTACTACACGCCCACCACCGCGCCCGGCTACCTGCCCGGAGTGCTGGCCCGGCACGGTCTCGAACCGGACGGCGCCCCGCGTGTGGAGCCGCCCGAGGCCCGCCCCACGGCCGTGTCCGCCGTGCGCCGCGCAGCCCGTGACGCCGTCCGCCGCGCCGCGCGCGGCGCCTACCGGCACGGCGTGCAGCGCGTCGCGCCCGTCATCCGCCGCATGGGGCAGCTGTGAACGCCCGCGTCCACACCCGCCGAAGCCCTTCCTCCAGTCCGCCGCAAGGAGCAGCCGTGCCCCCGACCGTCCTCGCCGTCATCCCCGCCCGGGGCGGCTCCAAGGGCGTGCCCGCCAAGAACCTCGCGCCGGTCGGCGGTGTGCCGCTGGTCGCCCGCGCGGTGCGGGAGTGCCTGGCCGCCCGGCACGTGACCGCCGTGGTCGTCTCGACCGACGACAACAACATCGCCGAGGCGGCCAGGGCCGCCGGCGCCGAGGTCGTCGAGCGGCCGACCGTCCTCTCCGGCGACACCGCCACCAGCGAGTCCGCCGTGCTGCACGCCATGGACGTCTACGAGGCGCGCTACGAGACCGAGGTGGACGTCGTCCTGCTCGTCCAGTGCACCAGCCCGTTCCTGACCGCCGACGAGATCGGCCGGGTGGCCGGCGCGGTCGCCGAGGACGGCGGCGCCGACAGCGCGCTGGCGGTGGCGCCCTTCCACGGCTTCCTCTGGCGCACCGGCGACGGCACCGGCACCGGCGACGGCACCGGTACCGGCACCGCCGACACCGAGGCCAACGGGGGCACCGCCGGCGGCCCCGGCGCGCACGGCGTCAACCACGACAAGGCGCACCGCCCCCGCCGCCAGGACCGCCCGCAGGACCTGCTGGAGACCGGCGCCGCCTACGCCATGGCCGCCCCCGGGTTCCGCGCCGCCGGGCACCGCTTCTTCGGCCGCACCGACCTGATCCTCACCGACCCCGCCCGGGTGCTGGAGGTCGACGACCCGCACGACCTCGCCCGGGCCCGCGCGCTCGCCCCGCTGCTGGACGCCGAGCCGTCCGCCGCCCTGCCCGGCCGGGACGAGATCGAGGCCGTCGTCCTGGACTTCGACGGCACCCAGACCGACGACCGGGTGCTGATCGACTCCGACGGCCGGGAGTTCGTCGCCGTCCACCGGGGCGACGGCCTGGGCATCGCCGCGCTGCGCCGCGCGGAGTTCAAGCTGCTGATCCTCTCCACCGAGGAGAACCCGGTCGTCGCCGCCAGGGCCCGCAAGCTGCGGCTGCCCGTGCTGCACGGCGTCGACCGCAAGGACCTCGCGCTCAAGCAGTGGTGCGAGGAGCAGGGCGTCTCCCCGGAGCGGGTGCTGTACGTCGGCAACGACGTCAACGACCTGCCGTGCTTCGACCTTGTCGGCTGGCCGGTCGCGGTGGCCGGCGCGCACGACGTCGTACGCGCCGCCGCACGCGCCGTCACCACCACGGAAGGCGGCTACGGCGCCATCCGGGAGATCGCCTCCTGGCTGCTCGGGCCGTCCCTCGACGGCGTCCCCGCCGGCGACCGGCCCACCGGCAGCCACCCCTGACGGGCCCCACAGGACCACTGCCGCACGGCCACCGTCCACCCGTCGCAGAACCACCCACCCTCACACGTCCCACCATCACGAAGGAACTCCTGAGATGACAGCAAACGCCGGACACCGTCTCCGCACCCTCGGCAGCAAGACCGCCGGCCCCGGCCGCCCGGTCTACGTCACCGGCGAGATCGGCATCAACCACAACGGCGACCTGGAGAACGCCTTCGCCCTGATCGACGCCGCCGCCGACGCCGGCTGCGACGCGGTCAAGTTCCAGAAGCGCACCCCCGAGGTCTGCACCCCGCGCGACCAGTGGGAGATCGAGCGCGACACCCCCTGGGGCCGGATGACCTACATCGACTACCGGCACCGCGTGGAGTTCGACGAGGACGGCTACCGGGCCATCGACGAGTACTGCAAGAAGCGCGGCATCGACTGGTTCGCCTCCCCCTGGGACGTCGAGTCCGTCGCCTTCCTGGAGAAGTTCGACGTCCCCGCGCACAAGGTCGCCTCCGCCTCCCTCACCGACGACGAGCTGCTGCGCGCCCTGCGCGCCACCGGCCGCACGGTCATCCTGTCGACCGGCATGTCCACGCCGCGCCAGATCCGGCACGCCGTGGAGGTGCTCGGCAGCGACAACATCCTGCTCTGCCACGCCACCTCGACCTACCCCGCCAAGGCCGAGGAACTGAACCTCCGGATGATCCACACCCTCCAGGCCGAGTACCCGAACGTGCCGATCGGCTACTCCGGCCACGAGACCGGCCTCCAGACGACGCTGGCCGCCGTCGCCCTCGGCGCCGTCTTCGTCGAGCGCCACATCACCCTGGACCGCGCGATGTGGGGCTCCGACCAGGCCGCCTCCGTCGAGCCGGGCGGCCTGCAGCGCCTGGTGCGCGACATCCGCACCATCGAGGCATCCCTCGGCGATGGCGTGAAGAAGGTCTACGACAGCGAGCTGGGCCCGATGAAGAAGCTGCGCCGCGTCCCGGGCGTCGTCGCGGAGACCGAGGCCGCCGAGGCCGCGGGCACCGCCGAGCGCGAGCCCGCACGGGTCTGACATGACCGCGGCCACCGCCCCGCCGGACGGGGACGTCCTCGCGTTCGTCGAGAGCCCGGTGCAGCTCCTCAACGTGCTGGAGTGGGCGCACCGGTCGGGACACGGCAACCCCGCCGTCCCCGGTGACGAGCGGGCGGGTGTGCTCCCGGAACCCTCCCCGTCCGGCCTGACGGTGGTGGTGCTCGCCCCGCACGACCCCATGACACGCGGGCAGCTGCGCCGCATGGCGCAGCTCGCCCGCGACGAGGGGCACCACGTGGAGTGGGCCCAGGCGCGCGGCGGCGCGCTGGCCCCGCTCCGCACGATCGCCACCCTGGCCGGGCCGCTGCGCCGCGCGAGGCGCCTGGCCATAGGCGACCCCTTCTCCCGCTACGTGCAGCTCCTGCTCACCCTGGCCCGGCCCACGGCGGAGCTGACCGTCGTCGACGACGGCACCGCCACGATGGAGTTCGTCGGCCAGCTCGCCCGGGGGGAGCGGCTCGTCCGGTGGCACCGCAAGGGCGCGCGCGGGCCGCGCGCGCTGCTCTTCGCGCCGGTCGCCGCGATGGCCCGAAGACGGCTGCGCCCGGGGGAGGGGCGGGAGGTCGAGGTGTTCAGCGCGATGCCGGTCCAGGCCCCGGCCCGGGTGCGGACGACGGTCAACGAGTTCGCCTGGACCAGGGCCAGGTTCGGGCCGCCGACGGTGGCCAGGGGCACCGACATGGTGGGCACCTCGCTGGTGGAGACCGGCGTCGTCGACGAGGAGCGCTACCTGGAGGCCGTCCGCTCCCTCGCCCGCGCGCACGGCGCGACCCGCTACTTCGCCCACCGCCGGGAGAGCACGGCCAAGCTCCACCGGGTGGCCACCGAGGCGGGCCTTGAGGTCGTCCGCCCCGACCTGCCGCTGGAACTCGTCGCGCGGCGCGGGCCGATCGGACGTACGATCCTGAGCTTCCCGTCGACCGTGGTGCACACCCTGCCGCTGGCGCTCACCGGGACGGGCGTCCGGGTGGCCGTCTGCGACGTGGACCCGGCGTGGCTCACCGCCCGGGCCTCGCCCCGGGCGAGCGGCTTCCTCGCCGCCGTCACCGGCACCGCGAGCGGCGCCCAGCGCCTGCCGTCGGGCCCGGCCGCCGCGGCCTCCTGACCCCCGCCGCCGGCTGCGGCCCTGACCGGCCGGGGCCTGCCCGGCGGACCGCCTTGGGTGGGGGCGCGGCGTCCGGCGCCCGCGCCGTTCCCTTTCGGAGCCCGGAGCCCGGAGCCCGGCCGGAAGGCGCCGCGGCGGAGCACGGAATCGACGTGGTGGGGCGCCCGTCCGGAAGGTCGGGGGAGAGGCGGGCCGCGGCGACGCCGCTCCGGCCCGCCGGACAGATCCCTGATCCACGGGTGACCGGCCGGTCACCCGCCCGGCGTGCGCCCCGGCCGCCGGGGGCGTACCATCCGCCGCCCAGGCGGGGACTCCCGTCCGCCGCCAAGGGCCGGCTTGCCAGGGGACCGGCTCCCGGCCGGATCCGTCCCACGCCCGTGCTGGGGAGCCGATGACCGACGGACCTTGCGCGCCCGCTCGCGGCGCCCAGCCGCGCCTCGCACAGCTGCGCGAGGAGTGAGTAAACCCTTGGGCATACCCATCTGAGTATGGACGTATGCGCCAGGGGTAGGGGCGAATTTTCGCCTGTGTGGCTTAACTTTCCATGATCACCTCACGGGAGGCACCCGAAAGGGCATACGCTGACTTGGGTGAGCCAACTGCTGTCGCCCCAGTCCAGCACTCGGACCGCCGACGAGACGGCGCTGCCCGGCATGGTGAGTGTGCCGCTGCGCAGCGAACTCATCGCGTTCCGGCGGGACTTGCACATGCACCCGGAGCTGGGCCACCAGGAGTTCCGAACCACCGCCGCGATCAGGGCGCGCCTGGAGCGCGCCGGTCTGCGCCCGCGCGTACTCAACAGCGGGACGGGGTTGATCTGTGACGTTCATCCCCTTCCGGACGGCGGCAACGACCGAGGGGACGACGGCGCGGAGGACGGCGGGCGGCCGATGCTCGCGCTGCGCGCCGACATCGACGCGCTCCCCATCCCCGACACCAAGACCGTGCCCTACCGCTCCACCGTGCCCGACCGGGCGCACGCCTGCGGGCACGACGTGCACACCACCGTGGTGCTCGGCGTCGGCCTCGTGCTGGCCGACCTGGCCCGCAAGGGCCAGCTGCCGCACCCGGTGCGGCTGCTGTTCCAGCCCGCCGAGGAGGTGCTGCCCGGCGGCGCCACCGACGCCGTGGAGAGCGGCGCCCTGGAAGGCGTCGGGCGCATCCTCGCGCTGCACTGCGACCCCAAGGTGGACGCCGGCAGGATCGGCCTGCGCACCGGGCCGATCACCTCGGCCTGCGACCGGCTGGAGATCAGCCTCACCGGCGCCGGCGGCCACACCGCGCGCCCGCACCTGACCACCGACCTGGTCACCGCCGCCGCGAAGGTGGCCACCGAGGTCCCCGCGCTGCTGGCGCGCCGCGTCGACACCCGCTCCGGGCTCGCGCTGACCTGGGGGCGGATCAGCTCGGGCCACACCTGCAACGTCATCCCGCAGCACGCCGAGCTGTCCGGCACGATCCGCTGCCTCGACCTGCCCGGCTGGCGTGCCGCGCCGGACCTGGTGCACGCCGCCGTCGACGAGGTCGCCGCGCTGCACCAGGCGAAGTCGGAGATCAACTACATCCGGGGCGTCCCGCCGGTGGTCAACGAGGCGGAGAGCACGGAGCTGTTGCACGACGCGATGGCCGTGCGCTTCGGCGCCCACGCCGTCGAGTCCACCGAACAGAGCCTGGGCGGCGAGGACTTCTCCTGGTACCTGGAGCGAGTGCCGGGCGCGATGGCCCGGTTGGGTGTGCGCCGCCCCGGCGACCAGGTGCCGCGCGACATCCACCAGGGCGACTTCGACGTGGACGAGAACGCCATCGCCGTCGGCGTCGAACTCCTCACCGCCGCCGCCCTCCTCGACGCCCGCCGCGGCTGACCGCGCCGCTGGTTGTTCCGCCGCCCGCCCCGCCGTCCTCCCGGCGCCGGGGCGGACCGCGGTCCGGGCTGCGGCGGCCCGCTTCGGCACCCGTCGGACAGGCCCTGCCGCACCCGTCCGATATCCGGGGTCACGGGCGGTGAATCCGGACCCACGGAAGGGTAAACACCGAATCGATAACGGACCCCATCCAGGGCTTTACCTGACATCTACGCGCGTTACTCTGAGCCGGAGGCCAGCGCCGGAAGAGGCGCTTCCGAGAGTCGAAGGAGACCTCCTCTTGCGTCGGGTATCCAAGCTTGCCGCCGCGGTCACCGCCACCGCGGCCCTCGCGCTCACCACCGCGGCCTGCGGTAACAGCAGCTCCACCGGTTCCGGCTCCAGCGACGACAAGGGCGCGGCCATCGCGTACGACGTCGGCGGCCGTGGCGACCAGTCCTTCAACGACGCGGCCTACACGGGTCTCGAGCGTGCCAAGAAGGAGTTCGGCTTCAAGGGCGCCGACCAGGAGCCCTCGGACGGCGAGGCGGACGCCGACAAGGTGAACCGCCTCAACGAGCTGGCCCGCCAGGGTTACAACCCGGTGATCGGCGTCGGCTTCGCCTACGCGCACGCCGTGAAGGAAGCCGCGGAGCGCAACCCCAAGACGACGTTCGGTCTGGTCGACGACGCGACCGTCGAGGGCGACAACATCGTCAACATGGTCTTCAGCGAGGAGCAGGGCTCCTACCTCGCGGGCGTGGCCGCCGCCAAGGCGACCAAGTCCAAGGTCGTCGGCTTTGTCGGCGGCGTGGAGATCCCGCTGATCAAGAAGTTCGAGGCCGGCTTCCTGCAGGGCGTCCAGGACACCGACAAGTCGGTCAAGGTCCGCCGCCAGTACCTGAGCCAGCCGCCGAACTTCGACGGCTTCACCAAGCCGGACCTCGGCAAGGAGGCCGCCAACGGCCAGCTCGACGCCAACGCGGACGTGATCTACCACGCCGCCGGCCTCGCGGGCCAGGGTGTCATCGAGGCCGTCGCGGCCAAGGACAAGTGGGTCATCGGCGTCGACTCCGACCAGTACGAGCAGAAGGCGCTGGCGAAGTACAAGGACAACATCCTCACGTCGATGACCAAGGGTGTCGCCGACGCGGTGTACGACCTGATCAAGAACGTCCAGGAGGACAACGTCAAGGGCGGCGTCCTGCGCTACGACCTGGAGGGCGACGGAGTGGCGCTGGCCAACTCCAACCCGGAGTTCCAGAACATGAAGGACATCCAGGACGCGGTGAAGAAGGCCCGTGACGGCATCATCGCCGGGGACATCAAGGTCAACACCACTCCCTGAGCCCGTCCCTGAGTGAGCCGGACTCCCGCGAGTCCAGTACGCTCCCGTGCGAGCGAGTGACAGGCCCGGCCCCGACCGGAGGAACGCTTCTCCTCCGGTCACCGGCCGGGTCTGTCCTTAAGCAAAAGCTCTACGCGCGTAGCGTCCCTTCGGGCGCGATAGCGTCGCCAACGCCCACCCCGCCAAGCCGCTCCTTCCCCGAGGAGAGTGCACCATCAACGCGTCCAGCAGCCCGCCCGCCGTAGAGCTGGCGGGAATCACCAAACGTTTCCCCGGCGTCGTCGCCAACCACGACATCCACCTGACGGTCCACAAGGGCACCGTCCACGCGATCGTCGGCGAGAACGGCGCGGGGAAGTCGACCCTGATGAAGATCCTCTACGGCATGCAGAAGCCGGACGAGGGCACGATCACCATCGACGGCGAACAGGTCAGCCTGGGCAGCCCCGGTGAGGCGATCGACCGCGGCATCGGCATGGTGCACCAGCACTTCATGCTCGCCGACAACCTCACCGTGCTGGAGAACACCGTTCTCGGCAGTGAGGGACTGCACGGCATCGGCTCCGCCGCCCGCCGCAAGATCCAGGAGATCTCCGACAGCTACCACCTGGGCGTCCGCCCGGACGTGATGGTGGAGGACCTGGGCGTCGCCGACCGCCAGCGCGTGGAGATCCTCAAGGTCCTCTACCGCGGCGCCCGGACCCTCATCCTCGACGAGCCGACCGCCGTGCTCGTGCCGCAGGAGGTCGACGCGCTCTTCGCGAACCTGCGCGAGCTCAAGGCCGAGGGCCTGACCGTCAT
Source organism: Streptomyces durbertensis (assembly GCF_014156695.1). GTDB lineage: Bacteria > Actinomycetota > Actinomycetes > Streptomycetales > Streptomycetaceae > Streptomyces > Streptomyces durbertensis. Next base: position 9,830 of record NZ_WMLF01000034.1, read on the forward strand.
CTTCATCTCCCACAAGCTGGGCGAGGTGCTGAGCGTCGCCGACGACATCACCGTCATCCGGCGCGGTACCACGGTCGCCTCGGTCAAGCCGGCGGACGTCACCACCAGGCAGCTCGCCGAGCTGATGGTGGGCAGCGAGCTGCCCACCCCCGAGACCCGCGAGTCCACGGTCACCGACCGGCCCATGATCGAGGTGTCCGGCCTCAGCCTCTACGCCAGCGATCCCGACCACGGCCGCCGCGCGGTGCTGGACGGCATCGACTTCACCATCCACGAGGGCGAGGTGCTCGGCCTCGCCGGCGTCGAGGGCAACGGCCAGACCGAGCTGATCGACGCGCTCATCGGCACCCGCCACGCCGACGAGGGCACCATCCGCCTCGGCGGCGAGGAGATCACCGCGTGGGCCACCCGGCGCCGGCGTGAGGGCGGCATCGGCTACATCCCCGAGGACCGGCACCGGCACGGCCTGCTGCTGGAGGCCCCGCTCTGGGAGAACCGCATCCTCGGCCATGTCACCGAGGAGCCCAACAGCAGGGGCTTCTGGCTGAACCCCAAGGCGGCCAAGCAGGACACCGAGCGCATCGTCGAGGAGTACGACGTCCGCACGCCCGGTATCGACGTCACCGCCGCCTCGCTGTCCGGCGGCAACCAGCAGAAGCTGATCGTCGGCCGCGAGATGAGCCACCATCCGCGTTTCCTGATCGCCGCGCACCCCACCCGGGGTGTGGACGTCGGCGCGCAGGCGCAGATCTGGGACCAGATCCGGGAAGCCCGCCGCGAGGGCCTGGCGGTCCTGCTCATCTCCGCCGACCTCGACGAGCTGATCGGCCTGTCCGACACACTGCGCGTCATCTACCGGGGCAAACTCGTCGCCGACGCGGACCCCGCCACGATCACTCCCGAGGAGCTGGGCTCCGCCATGACCGGCGCCGCGTCCGGCCACCTGGAGGCCGACACCGCCCCGCAGGACGACGCGACGGGGGAAGAGGACCGATGAAGAAGTTCGACAGCGAGCGGCTCACCCTGGCCGCCGCCGGCCCGGTGCTCGCGATCAGCGTCGCCGTGCTGCTCACCTCGATGGTGCTGCTGGTCACCGGCAACAACCCGGTCGAGCCGTACGTGCTCATGATCGAGTACGCCGGCAACATCGACATCCAGGTGCTGATCGTCAACCAGGCCACCACGTACTACATCGCGGCCCTCGCGGTGGCGGTCGGCTTCCGGATGAACCTGTTCAACATCGGCGTCGACGGCCAGTACCGCCTCGCCGCGATGATCGCCGCCGTGGTCGGCGCGTCGGTCACGCTGCCCTCGGTGCTGCACGTCCTGCTGATCATGGTCGTGGCCGCGCTGGTCGGTGCCTTCTGGGCCGGCATCGCGGGCATCCTCAAGACCAGCCGGGGTGTCAGCGAGGTCGTCTCGACGATCATGCTGAACGCCATCGCCACCTCGGTGATCGCCTACCTCATCCTCCCCGCGCAGCTCGGTGAGGCGGTCGGCAACAACCTCACCACCGGGCAGATCCCGGAGTCCGGCTGGTTCCCGAACTTCGAGACCGAGGGCGGCGCCGTCTACGGCTTCATCGTGATCGCCGCGCTGCTCGGCGTCGCCTACTGGGTCGTGCTCAACCGCACCCGCTTCGGCTTCGACCTGCGCGCCACCGGCGCCAGCCAGAGCGCCGCCGCGGCCAGCGGCGTCGACGCCAAGCGCATGGTGCTGACCAGCATGCTGATCTCCGGCGCCATCGCCGGCCTGGCCGGCATGCCGGTGCTGCTCGGCAGCTCGCACACCTACAGCCTGGACTTCCCCGCCGGCATCGGCTTCACCGGCATCACCATCGCCCTCCTGGGCCGCAACCACCCCGTCGGCATCGCGTTCGGCGCGCTCCTCATCGCCTTCCTCGACAAGGCCTCGGCCACCCTCGACTACAACGGGTACGAGAAGGAGATCGCCACGATCATGCAGGGCCTGATCGTGATCGCCGTCGTCGTCAGCTACGAGGCCGTGCGTCGCTACGGCCTCCGCCGCCAGCAGCAGCGCGTCGGCGAGGAACTCGCCGCCGCCGCGGCCGGGAACGGCGAGAACACCAAGGAGGCCTCGGCATGAGCACCGCCCTCACCCAGGCACCCACCGCGAAGCGCAAGCCCTTCGGCAGCCGCCGGCCCACGCTCGCCGAGTGGATGCTGATCATCGCGGCCGGCCTCGCGCTGTTCTCGCTCGTCCGCATCATCACCGGCGCCAACGGCGTCACCTCCACCGGCCAGGTCTCCGCCGCGCTGCGGCTGGCCGTCCCCATCGGCCTCGCGGGCCTCGGCGGCCTGTGGGCCGAACGCGCCGGCGTCATCAACATCGGCCTCGAGGGCATGATGATCCTCGGCACCTGGTTCGGTGCCTGGGCCGGTGTCCAGTGGGGCCCGTGGACCGGCGTGGTCATGGGCATCGTCGGCGGCGCCCTCGGCGGACTGCTGCACGCGATCGTCACCGTCAGCTTCGGCGTCAACCACATCGTCTCCGGTGTGGCGATCAACATCCTCGCCGTCGGTGTGACCCGCTACCTCTCCAGCTTCACCTTCGCCGACATGGAGGGCGGCACGGTCAAGCAGTCGCCCGCGATCGACCCGATCGCCACGATCACCGTGCCCTGGCTCTCCGAGAAGATGCAGGAACTCAACGGCAAACACTGGTTCTTCGTCTCCGACCTCGCCGGCTTCATCGGCGGTGTGACGACCAACCTGTCGCTGCTGACCATCGTCGCGCTGGCACTCGTGCCGCTCACCTGGTGGGTGTTGTGGCGGACCGCCTTCGGCCTGCGGCTGCGCTCCTGCGGTGAGAACCCGACCGCCGCCGAGAGCCTCGGCGTCAACGTCTACAAGTACAAGTACATCGCGGTCATCATCTCCGGCGGCTGCGCCGGCCTCGGCGGCGTCTTCCTCGCCGAGGTCGCCTCCAGCATCTACCAGGAGGGCCAGACCGGAGGCCGCGGCTACATCGGCCTCGCCGCGATGATCTTCGGTAACTGGATGCCGGGCGGACTCGCCCTCGGCGCCGGCCTCTTCGGCTACGCCGACAGCCTCAACCTGCGCGGCGGCGGCGAGAACGTGCACGCGCTGCTCCTGCTGCTGACGATCCTGCTCGTACTGGCCGTCGCCTGGCAGCTGTGGCGCCGCAAGTACGTGCCGGCGGTCATCACCGCGGCGGTCGCCGCCGGGCTGTTCGTCTGGTACCTGGCCGTCGACGAGGTGCCCAGCCAGTTCGTCTCCGCCGCCCCGTACGTGGCCACGCTGCTGGTCCTGGCACTGTCGGCGCAACGTCTGCGGATGCCCAGGTCGCTCGGCCAGGCCTACCGGAAGGGCGAAGGCAAGTGACGCCCGGCCACCACCAGGCGGCGGAGGCGGCCTTCGACTGGGAGGCGCTGCGCAAGTCCGCCCGGGACGCCATGTCCCGGGCGTACGCCCCCTACTCCGGCTTCCCCGTGGGCGCCGCCGCCCGCGTCGACGACGGCCGCACGGTCAGCGGCTGCAACGTCGAGAACGCCGCCTACGGCGTCGCCCTCTGCGCCGAGTGCGGACTGGTGTCCGACCTCGTCGCCGGGGGCGGCGGCCGCCTCACCCACTTCACCTGCTGCGACCGCGCCGGCAACATCCTGATGCCGTGCGGCCGCTGCCGACAGCTGCTGTGGGAGCACGGCGGACCGGCCCTCCTCGTCGACGCCACCGACGGGGTCCGCCCGCTCGCCGAACTCCTGCCCGACGCGTTCGGTCCCACCGACCTCACCGAACGCTGACCCCGGTGCCGGGCGTCCCGCCCGGCACCGAAGCGGGGCCGCCGAGCCGGAACACCGCCGCTCGCACCGCCCCGAGCTCACCGCCGCCCGTACCGCGAGGAGAACCGTGGACGTCATCTCCGTCATCCGTGCCAAGCGCGACCGCCAGACCCTGACCCCCGAGCAGATCGACTGGGTCATCGACGCCTACACCCGCGGCACGGTCGCCGACGAGCAGATGTCCGCGCTCGCCATGGCCATCCTGCTCAACGGCATGGACCGCGCGGAGATCAGCCGCTGGACCGCCGCGATGATCAACAGCGGCGAGCGGATGGACTTCTCCTCCCTGCCCCGCCCCACCGCCGACAAGCACAGCACCGGCGGCGTCGGCGACAAGATCACGCTGCCGCTCGCCCCGCTCGTCGCCGCCTGCGGCGCGGCCGTGCCCCAGCTCTCCGGCCGGGGCCTCGGCCACACCGGCGGCACGCTCGACAAGCTGGAGTCCATCCCCGGCTGGCGCGCCCTGCTCTCCAACGCCGAGATGATGGACGTCCTGCGGGACGTCGGCGCCGTCATCTGCGCCGCCGGCGACGGCCTCGCCCCCGCCGACAAGAAGCTCTACGCGCTCCGCGACGTCACCGGCACCGTCGAGGCCATCCCGCTGATCGCCAGCTCCATCATGTCCAAGAAGATCGCCGAGGGCACCGGCTCGCTGGTGCTCGACGTCAAGGTCGGCTCCGGCGCCTTCATGAAGAACGTCGAGGACGCCCGCGAGCTCGCCAGCACCATGGCGGCCTCGGCACCGACCACGGCGTCAAGACCGTCGCGCTGCTCACCGACATGTCCACGCCGCTCGGCCTCACCGCCGGCAACGCGCTGGAGGTCCGCGAGTCCGTCGAGGTACTGGCCGGCGGCGGCCCCGCCGACGTCGTCGAACTGACCGTCGCGCTGGCCCGCGAGATGCTCGACGCGGCCGGCCTGCCGGACGCCGACCCCGCCGCCGCCCTCGCCGACGGCCGCGCGATGGACGCCTGGCGCCGCATGATCGCCGCGCAGGGCGGCGACCCGGACGCCAAGCTGCCCGTCGCCCGCGAACAGCACGTCGTCACCGCCGAGTCCACCGGCCGCCTCACCCGACTCGACGCCTACGGCGTCGGCGTCGCCGCCTGGCGCCTGGGCGCCGGCCGCGCCCGCAAGGAGGACCCGGTCCAGGCCGGCGCCGGCGTCGAACTCCACGCCAAGCCCGGCGACGAGGTCACCGCCGGACAGCCGCTGATGACCCTGCACACCGACACCCCCGAGGCGTTCGACTACGCCCTCGCCGCGCTCACCGACGCCGTCGAGATCGGCGGAGACCACACCCCGCCGCCCCTGGTCATCGACCGCATCGCCTGACCCCCACCGGTTCCCCCTCAAACCCCTTGCGGCCCGGCGCCAAGGCCCGGAGGCCGTCGACAGCTCCCCGCCAGTCGACACCCCCAGGCCAGGCCCGGGCCGCAAGGCTCTCCGCACGCCGACTCCCGCGAGCACCGCCCGCCCACGGCAGCGGTGGTGCGCCGCGTCACCTGATGTCGTGGATGTTGTGCTCGGAGAGGTCTGACGCATGGCGAGCGAGGGTGCGGTAGTCCGCGTCATCGTGGAGAACGGTCAGACCGTGGTGGGCAGCGGTGGCGGCGATGACGAGGTCCACCGCCGACGCACTGCGGTGTTCGCCTACCCGGGCCATCCGGTGTTGTACCGCACCCACCCAGCGCCCGGCGTGCTTGGGTACGGAGGCGTCGGGATAGAGGTCCCGGAACATCTCGTCGATCTCGTCGTACTCGCGGCTGTCACGGGCGCTGTAGAGGAACTCGGCGCGCTGCGGGTAACAGGAAGCGATGGCTCCGGCATTGATCGCGTCGTACCAGGCTGATTGCAGGGCGGGATCGCGGAGCAGGCGAACGAGACCCGAAGTGTCGAGCAGGTACATCACCGCGCGTGCTTCTCCACCTGGTGCATACGCTCAGCGTCCTCGACCGCGCCCCACTCGCGGGCGCGCTCGAAGTGGCGACCGATCCGTGCCGCCCGTTCCTGCTGCTCGGCGTAGTAGCGGAGGGCGAGATTGACCGCTTCCTTCTTGGTCTTGGCCTTGGAAAGGCTCATGGCGCGCTCTAGAGCATCGTCATCGAGGTCGATCTGCGTCACGGACATCGCGAGCCTCCCTGCCAATGTTGGTCGTACACATTCGAGCATACATCCCCAACATGCACTGTGCCTCTCTCGACCGGAGCTCGCCGTGACGAGCGCACCGACCGGAGGGGCGGACGACACGCGCCGGACGGCCGCACTGCGGCAGCGGACTCAGCCTTTCCCCGAGCCCCTTGCGGCTCGTCGACAGCTCTCCGCCACTCGACAGCCCGGCGCGGCCCGGGTCGCAACGCCGTTGCGAGGCCGTTTTTCCACTCACTGGCTGGAATCGGCTCCTCTCGCCCCGCGGCAAGGTGTCGGCTTTCCTACTTCTTTGACACAATCGATGCCATGACGGAATCGACGTACGGCATCGGCGAGGGACCGGCCACTCGGGTAAGCCTGTCGCTTCCCGAAGGCACAGCCGAGGCGATTCGGGAGAGAGTCGGCAAACGCGAGTTCTCCGCCTTCGTGGCGGAGGCTGTGGAGCGCGAGCTGCGTGGCCAGATCCTGGACGAGTACCTGGCCGACTGCGAGCGCCGCGACGGACCGGTCTCCCCGGAGGCGCGTCAACGGGCGCGTCAGGTGTTCGACGAGCTTCTGAGCGAGGGCGGTGAGGAGTGGCCCGTCGCAAGTTGAGCCACAACGGGACGCTTGTGCTCGATTGCGAGGGGCTGTCGAAGCTGCTGACCGGAGACGAGTCGGTCGTCGCACTGGTGGGAGAGGCCAGACAGCGAGGCGTGGAGACGGTCATCTGCGCGCTCACCATCATCGAGGCGGTCCATGGTGGCACTCACCCTGCACGCCTCGCGTGGGTGCTGTCCGGACTGAGGGTTGTCGCGGTGGGGGAGGAAGAGTCCAAGGCCGCCGCCACACTTCTGGCCGGTGCCGGGCTCCACGGTCACAAGTACGCCATCGACGCGGCGGTCGCCGCCGTCGCTCTGCGACAGCGGCGACCCGTACTACTGGCAACTTCGGACATCGATGACATGAGCAAGCTCTGCGGCGACCACGTCCGGCTGGTCGCCGTATGACGGGCCGCCGCAGCGGAGGCCGAGGACGAGCGGCCGCCGCCGCGATGGCGGCGGGGCTCAGGCCGTCGCCGGGACGGGGGTCGCCGCTCGTGCGGCGACTCGGGTGGCGTAGAGGGTGATGCCGGCGGCGGCGACCAGGGACGCGCCGCAGAGGGCGACCGTCGCGGACCAGCCCGCCGCCGCGTAGGCGAGGGCGCCGAGCGTGCCGCCCAGGGAGGCGCCCAGGTAGTAGGCCATCTGGTACAGCGCGGAGGCCTGGGCGCGGCCCTCGGTCACCGTCCGGCTCACCGCGCTGGACGCGGTGGCGTGACCGGCGAAGAAGCCCGCCGTGATGAGGACCAGGCCCGTCAGTACGGCCGCCAGGGAACCGGCCGTGGTCAGCAGCAGCCCGACCGCCGTCGTGGTGATCGCCACGTACAGCGTGCCGCGCCGGCCGAAGCGGCCGACCATCCGGCCCGCGCCCGCCGAGGAGGCCGTGCCGACCAGGTACACCACGAAGATCGAGCCGACGAGGCCCTGCGAGAGGCCGAACGGTTCGGCCACCAGCCGGTAGCCGATCACCGTGTAGATCGCGCCGAACACCGACATGAACAGCATGCCCAGCAGGTACAGCCGGCGCAGCAGCGGCGTGCCGAGGTGGCCGCGCACGACCCGCACCAGGTGCGCCGGGCGCAGCGGCGCCGGGGTGAAGTTGCGCGGGGCCGGCGCCAGCAGCCGGTACGCGACCGCGCAGACCAGTGCCAGCAGCGCCACGGCCAGCAGCGCCGCCCGCCAGCCCCAGCCCTCCGCGACCCAGCCGGTGAGGATGCGGCCGGTCATCCCGCCGACGCTGTTGCCCGCCACGAACAGGCCGATCGCCCCGATGAGCGCCTTGCGCGGCAGCTCCTCCGAGAGGTACGCCATCGCGGAGGCCGGGATGCCGGCGATCGCCACGCCCTGCACGATCCGCAGCGCGATCAGCGTCCGCAGGTCGGGGGCGAGCGGCAGCAGCAGCGCGACGCCCACCGCGACCGACACCGAGACCGTCATCATCCGTCGCCGGCCGAACCGCTCGGACAGCATGCTCAGCGGGAGCACGCTCAGCGCGAGTGCGATCGTCGTCGCCGACACCGTCCAGCTCGCCTGGTCCGGTGTCACCGCGAAGTCCGCCGACAGCGCCGGCAGCAGCGCCTGCGTGGAGAAGAGCAGGGCGAAGGTGGCGAGCCCGATCGCGAACAGCGCGAGGTTGACGCGGCGCGGGCTCGGGGAGGTGGCGGGTGACTCGGGAAACGGCGGAGCAGAGGCACCCGAGGTGACGGGTGCCCCGGTATCAACGGAAGGCATGGCACCGAAACTACGCACACCGGTTTCATGCGTCCAATGCACAAAACCGCGATAATCGATGCTGTCACGCATAATCGCAGTTGAGGGGCGTCAGTGTCACCATCTCGCAACAACAAAGACATGTCGGCAACATCACCCGTAGCCGAGATCGACCCCGACTCCTGGGCGGCTCTGCTCACCCCGCGCCTCGCCCAGTTCGCCGGTGTCGCCCGGCACGAGCACGTGACCCGGGCGGCCGGTGAGCTGATGGTGCCGCAGTCCACGCTCAGCCGGGCGATGGCCCGACTCGAAGCCGACCTCGGCGTCTCGCTGTTCGCCCGCCGGGGCCGGACCGTCCAGCTCACCCCGGCCGGGCGGCGCTTCCTCGGCTCGGTGGAGAAGGCGCTCGCCGCCGTCGAGCAGGCCGCCGAGGCGGTCCGCGCGGACGCCGACCCGACCACCGGCAAGGTCGCCTTCGGCTTCCTGCACACCCTCGGCTCGGAGACGGTACCCGCCCTCATCCGCACCTTCCGCGTCGACCACCCCAAGGTGCGGTTCGCCCTCGTGCAGAACTACGGCGAGGCGATGCTGGAACGGCTGCGCGCCGGCGAACTCGACCTCTGCCTCACCTCACCCGTCCCCGACGAGCCCGACCTGGTCGCCCGCCGCCTCGACGAGCAGCGGCTGCGCCTGGTCGTCCCCGAGGACCACCGGCTCGCCCGCCGCAAACGCATCCGGCTCGCCGAGGCCGCCGACGAACCGTTCATCACCCTCGAACCCGGCTACGGCATGCGCCGCATCTCCGACGCGCTCTGCGCCGAGGCCGGCTTCAAGCCGCGCATCGCGTTCGAGGGCGAGGAGGCGGAGACGCTGCGCGGGCTGGTCGCCGCCGGCCTCGGCGTCGCGCTGCTGCCGCCGCCGACCGTCGAACGCCCCGGTGTGCGCGAGTTGACGGTGACCGCGCCGCGCGCGGTCCGGGAGATCGGCCTCGCCTGGCTCGACGGCCACCCCGACACCCCGCCGGTCGCCGCCTTCAAGTCCTTCCTCCTCAGCCGCCGAGGCCAACTCCTCGCCTGACGCCTTTGGTTGGAAAGGCCCTGCGGGCGTGTCACCCCGGGTGGCGGCCGAAGCCGGCGGCCAGCGGCATGCGCAGGCCGAGTGGGGGAGGGGCGGCGAAGGCGTCGTGCAGGGGGCGGCAGAAGTCCCGGTCGCAGAGGGCGCCGAGGACGAAGTCCTGCGCGAGGGCGAGGACTTCGGCGCGGCGGTGGCGCAGTGCGTGGCGGTCGGTGTGCACTTCGAAGCGGCAGACCTCGGCGTTGGTCTTCTTCGCGCGCTCGGCGAGCCGGAAGGAAAGCTCCGGATCGGTGTGCCGGTCGTCGGTGCCGTGCGCCAACAGCACACGCTTGCCGATGAGTTGGCGTACCGGCTCCTCGGGCGCCTCCGGTAGCCAGGGGCCCAGTGCCAGCACCGAGTCGACCGCCGGGTGTCCGGCGGCGCGCAGCGCGGCGCGGGCGCCGGAGTCGAAGCCGGCCAGGCACACCGGTATGTCGCCGTACCGGCGGACGACCTCGTCCGCCGCCCACGCGGCGTCCGCGACGGGAGACGCCTCCTCGCCGTTCCATCCCCGGAAGCGGTACCGCACCACGTGGGCGACCAGCAGTTCGCCGGCCTCCTCGCCGCCGACGAGGCGCCGCGCCAGGGCGTCCGCGCGCAGCAGGGAGAGGCGGGAGACGGGGCGCGACGAGTGGGGTCCGCCACCGCCGGGAAGCACGAGCACAACTCCGTGTACGGGGCCGTGGGCGCCGATCGGGCGTCCCAGCCGGGCACTCCGCACGGGCAACGCATGCTGAGGCATGGGAGAACGATGACAGAAGCGCGGGTATACGGAACGTACGCGCTGTCACCGTTTGGTATCGAAGTCCGGGCAGCGGCGGCCGGCCGGCGGCCGGGTCGATCGCCCCGGCGCGTCCCGGCGGGAGACCGGGCCCGCCGGGGTCGCTGTCTACGCGCGTAGGTACTACAGTGCTGTGATGACGAGCGACACCACCATCCCCACCGAGGACCAGATCCGCCGCGCCCCGAAGGTGCTCCTGCACGACCACCTCGACGGCGGGCTGCGTCCGGCGACGATCATCGACATCGCCCGGGAGACGGGCTACGACGGCCTGCCGGAGACCGAGCCCGAGGCGCTCGGCACGTGGTTCCGGGACGCGGCCGACTCGGGTTCGCTGGAGCGGTACCTGGAGACGTTCAGCCACACCTGCGCCGTGATGCAGACGCGGGACGCGCTGTTCCGGGTGGCCGCCGAGTGCGCCGAGGACCTGGCGGAGGACGGCGTCGTCTACGCCGAGGTGCGGTACGCCCCCGAGCAGCACCTGGAAGGCGGGCTGACCCTGGACGAGGTCGTCCAGGCCGTCAACGAGGGCTTCCGGGAGGGTGAGCGGCGGGCCCGCGAGGCCGGTCGGCGCATCCGGGTCGGCGCGCTGCTGACGGCGATGCGGCACGCGGCCCGCGCGCTGGAGATCGCGGAGCTGGCCAACAAGTACCGCGACCAGGGCGTGGTCGGCTTCGACATCGCCGGCGCCGAGGCGGGCCACCCGCCCACCCGCCACCTGGACGCGTTCGAGTACCTCAAGCGGGAGAACAACCACTTCACCATCCACGCCGGCGAGGCGTTCGGCCTGCCGTCGATCTGGCAGGCGCTGCAGTGGTGCGGCGCCGACCGGCTGGGTCACGGCGTGCGGATCATCGACGACATCAAGGTCGCCGAGGACGGCTCGATCGAGCTGGGCCGGCTCGCCTCCTACGTGCGGGACAAGCGCATCCCGCTGGAGCTGTGCCCGACCTCCAACCTCCAGACCGCCGCCGCCTCCTCGTACGCCGAGCACCCCATCGGGCTGCTGCGCCGGCTGCGGTTCCGGGCGACGGTCAACACCGACAACCGGCTGATGAGCGGTACCAGCATGAGCCGGGAGTTCGGCCACCTCGTCCACACGTTCCACTACACGCTCGACGACATGCAGTGGTTCACCGTCAATGCGATGAAGTCGGCGTTCATTCCTTTTGATGAACGTCTCGCCATGATCAACGACGTGATCAAGCCCGGCTATGCCGAGCTGAAGTCGGAGTGGCTGTTCCAGCAGGCGGCCACCGAGCGGGCCGTGACCAGCGACTCCGCCCGCTACCAGGGCTGAGTGGGGACGATCGGTGGCCGGCGGCGGCACGCGCCGCCGGCCACCGATCGCCGGGGCCGCCCGGCCCAGCCGGGCGTTTTGGTGTTTGCGGCCGTGTGCGGAGGGTGACTAGGTTCGGCGCCGCACACGCCCTGTCTCCGGTTTGAGGACGTAAGCCGCATGAAGCACGGAACGATCAAGACGCTCGGCGTCGCCGCCGCCGGCGCCGCGATGGCCGCCGGAACGGCCGGTACGGCAGCCGCCGCCGAGGACCTCCACACCGGACGGCAGTTCGCGAACATCGCCGCCGACACCACGAACATGACCGTCGAGGACTCCGCCATGGACCTCCCGGCGAACGTGGCGCGCGCCGCCCACGCCACCACCGGGGCCCTCGACCGGGCCGAGCGTCGGGCCGAGGAGCAGGGGCACGAGAAGCGGCAGGGTCTCACGGACCGGCTGCTCGGCGGGCTGCCGCTCAGGAGCGGACTGCCGATCGGCTCGGAGGTGCCGGTGGTCAGCGACCTGCCCGTCGTCGGCGGAGCCGCCGGTGGCAGCGGCAACATGTCCACGAGCCTCAAGGGCGACCTCGCCGGCGGCGGCCTGCCGATCGACGGCGTGCCGTTGGACGGCGGACTGCCGGTCGGCGGCCTGCTCTGAGCGTCCCGTCCGGTCGGCGGTAGGGCGCCGACGGGCGGTGGCGCACACCTGACGGCGAGGCCGCGCACGGGCGTCGGGCGCACGCGCGCGGCGGCCGTCGCGGTCCTCGCCGTCTTCCGATCCTCCCCGTGGTCAGGCCCACGGGGAGTTCACCAGGCGCTGCGCTGGGTCCGCTCGTCCGGCATGAGCACCCACAGCGCGAGGTACAGCACGAACTGCGGCCCCGGCAGCAGGCAGGAGAGCAGGAAGACCACCCGCATCGTGGTGGCGGAGACCCCGAAGCGGCGGGCCAGGCCGGCACAGACGCCGGCGATGACGCGGCCTTCGCGGGGGCGGGTGAGTGCGGCCATGGGAGCGCTCCTTCACGAGACGGCACCGGGCGGTACCGGGATGCGCGCGGTCGCGCACCCTCTGCCTCAAACGTACGGAGTGCTCCCGTTTGTGACATCCGTCCTCGGGGCGATCCGCACCCTGGCCCGGCTCGGGGTCAGACCCTGAGGGACACCGAACGCCGACCCCCCGGCACGCGACGGCCCGGCCCCGCC
>NZ_WMLF01000340.1 GCF_014156695.1 Streptomyces durbertensis
CCCCCGCCCTCCGTCGGCCCCACGTCCAACCGACCGCCCACCGCCTCCACCCGCTCCCTGAGCCCCACCAGGCCGAAGCCGCCACGTCCACCGGCCGGCGCGGTGTGCTCCGCCGGCCCGTTCACCACACGCACCGCCAACCACTCGCCCTCTCCGCCCGGCCCTGCCGACGTCTCAGCCCCCGGCCGGGCGTCGGCAAGCCCCAACGTGACGCGGACGCCAGGTGCGCCGGGCGCATGACGCGCCACGTTGGTCAGTGCCTCCTGCACAAGGCGATGCACCGACGTCTCCACCTCCGGAGCGAGCCGCGCCGACCGCGCACCGGCCGCGATCTCAAGCGTGGCCGTGCCGCCGCCCTCCCGTTCGCCGAACGCCGACACCAGCACACCGAGTTCGGTCAGAAGGTCCTCCGGTCGCACCGGACCGCCGTCCTCCTCCCGCAGCACGCGCACCAGCCGGCGCATCGACTCCAGCGTTTCCGTGCCGGCCCGTTCGATGCCCTCAAGCAGTGGTTCCAGGCGTTCGGGCGCCGTCTCCCGGATCGTCCGCGCCGCCTGTGCCTGCACCACGATCCCGGTCACGTGGTGCGCGACGAAGTCGTGCAGGTCGCGCGCCAGCTCCAGCCGTTCGCGCTCCCGGACGCGCTGGACCGCCTGTGCCCGGCGGTTGTCCATCCCCCGAAGATAGCCGCCCAGTCCGACCGCCCCACCCGCCGCCAACGTCAGCAGAAAGGCGAACGTGATCTCGTCACCACCACCGGACAGCCGCAGCGGCGCCGCGATCACAGCCGCGCCCAGCAGCAGGCACAGACCCACGGCCTCCGGCATCGGAGCCGACCGCGCCGTCCCGACCAGCAGGGTCAGCAGGGCCGCGCTCTCCAGCAGCCCCCAGCTACCCGCCTCACCCGAACGGAGGAGCAGCAGCGTCACCCCTGCCGACACCGCCACGGCGGCCAGGACCCGCGACCGGATCACCGTGCTCTCCGCGACGCCGCGAAGCCACCACCGTCCGGGCGCCAGCACCAGCAACGCCACCAGCGGGCCGCCGAGCAGCGGCGGCCAGAACCACACGTGCCGGCTGGTCAACACGTCCAGCAGCCACAGCAGCGTGAACCCGGCGACCAGCAGCACCGTTGTCGGTCTTCGCCGGCCGGCCTCCTCCACGTTCTCCACGTCCTCCACAGCCTCCACGGTCGCCACCTCGCGAGCGTACGTCGGGCGCCGAGAGCGTTCCCGCACGGCGGCGCCCGACCAAACCTTCGAACGTTCGCGACAAGATTGCCTCCGAGGGAGCAGAAAACCTGGCAGGAGCGGGCCGGCCGGGTGGACGATGGGGGCAGGCACCGCGCCGGGACGGTGCCGGGAGGAGCGCCCATGGGCGGCGGTGGCGAGCTGTGGTCCGCCCGGGAGAGGGCCGCCACGCCCGCTCCGACGGGTGGGCTGCTCGACGTGCTCGGAGTGGCGGCCGTTGTACTGGACGACAAGGGCCGCATCGTCTTCTGGAGCCCGCAGGCCGAGCAGTTGCTGGGCTACTCGGCCGACGAGGCGTTGGGCGCGTACGCGGCTCGGCTCATGGTCGCCGAAGAGCACTTCGACATGGTCGTCCAGCTCTTCCACCAGGTCATGAGCAGCGGAGCCGGCTGGGCCGGGGTCTTCCCCGTGCGCCACAAGGACGGCAGCATCAAGAACCTCGAATGGCGCAACATGCGCCTCCTGGACGACCTCGGCGACTACTACGCCCTCGGCATCGCCACCGACCAGGAGACGATCCGCAGGGTCGAGCGCGACCTGGCCCTGTCGGTCCGGCTGGTCGACCAGTCCCCCATCGGGCTCGCCGTCTTCGACACGGACCTGCGCTACGTCGCGGTGAACGACGCTCTCGTCCGCATCGACGGCATCGACGCGTCGGGGCACATCGGGCGGCGGGTCGGGGAGATCCTGCCGTCGGTCGACGCGTCGGCGGTCGAGACGAAGATGCGGCGGGTGCTGGCGAGCGGCGAGCCGCTGCTCGACCACGAGGTCACCGGGCGGACGCCGGCGGACCCGGACAACGACCACGCCTGGTCGGTTTCGATGTACCGGCTGGACGACGTCGGCGGTCGGGTCATCGGTCTCGCGGTCTCGGCGATCGACGTCACCGACCGGCACCGGGCGGTGCTGGAGATCGAGCGGGCCCGTCACCGGCTGGCTCTGGTCGCGGACGCGTCCGTGCGGATCGGCACCACGCTCGATCTGGAGCAGACCGCCCGGGAGCTGGCCGACGTGGCCGTACCCGAGTTGGCCGACATCGCCGCCGTCGACGTGCTCGACACCGTGCTGCGCGGCCGCCCCTCCCCGGACAACGGGCCGGCGGTGATCCAGGCTCTGGCCGTCGCGGCCGCCTACGACACGGTCGCCGTCGACGCCGCCGACCCGCCCGGTGAGCCCGCGCGCTACGACGCGGACCGGCTCGTCACGCGCTGTGTACGGACCGCCGAACCGGTGCGGGTGGCGCGCCTGGACGACGACGCCCTGTCGTGCGTCGCACGCGACGAGCGCGCGGCGGCGCTGCTCGCCAAGGCGGGGGTCCACTCCTATCTCGCGGTGCCGCTGATCGCCCGCGGCGAGGTGCTCGGCGCGCTGGACCTCAAGCGGGCACGCAACCCGCTGCCGTTCACCGAGGACGACACCCTGCTCGCGTGCGAGCTGGCCGCGCGGGCCGCCGTGTGCATCGACAACGCGCGCCTCTACCGCCAGCAGCGGGAGACCGCGCTGGCTCTCCAGCGCAGCATGCTGCCGCGCAAGCCGCGCCACCTCGTGGGGCTGGAGGTGGCCTCGCGCTACCAGCCCGCCGGTTCGGCCTTCGAGGTCGGCGGCGACTGGTTCGACGTGCTGCCGCTGGAAGGCGACAAGACGGCCCTGGTCGTCGGGGACGTGATGGGCAGCGGCATCAACGCGGCCACCACCATGGGACGGTTGCGCACCGCCACCCAGACCCTCTCCCGCATCGACCTGGAGCCCGCCGAGGTGCTGCGCCACCTCGACGACATCACCGTCGGCCTCGACCCGTACATCGCCACCTGCGTCTACGCCGTCTACGACCCGCATGAGGGGTGCTGCCGGGTGGCCTCGGCCGGCCACCTCCCTCCGGTGCTGGTCGGCGCGGAGGGCGCACCCCGCCTCCTCGACGTGCCGACCGGCGCCCCGCTCGGGGTGGGCGACACGGTGTTCGAGAGCGTCACGGTCGACCTCGCGCCGGGCGACCGGCTTGTTCTCTACACGGACGGCCTCGTGGAGACCAGGGACGAGGACATCGACGTGCGGCTCCAGGCGCTGGTGAGCCTGCTGGGCAGGGCCGAAGGCTCGCTGGAGGACGTCTGCGACCTCCTCCTCCGGGAGCTGCGGCCGCCCAGCGAGGACGACGACGTCGCCCTGCTCATCGCCGCCGCCAGCGGCATGGGCCGCTGACCGGCACCCAAGCGCCCCTCGGTCGCCCCACCCGTTACCCCGATCGGGTGGATGTCGCCCGATGCCGGCCGCCCGGCATCGGATCCCTCCGGTCCGTGCGGGATGCGGCATCTCGGCGTCGCATGGCCGGCCCCCGCGCGTGCCCGGTCGTCCGGAAGCGGCGCGGGGCCCCGCCGCGTCGCCCCTAGACTCTGCCGCCGCCGGCCGGACGGCGAGGGTCGTCCGACCGCCGAACGCCGACCGGAGGCGGAAGGTCCCCGGTTCCCGAGCAGCACCGGAGCGGAAGGAGACCGGGTGGCGCAGCAGGGTGACAGACGTGACGGACCACCCGTCGACGAGACGGAGTTGCTGGAGATCACCGGCGACCCGGCCCGGGCCCGCGTGTTGCGGGAGTCGTTGGAGAGGCTCGCCGACGGGATCGCCGGCGACACTCTGCGCGAGTTCGCGACCGAGGTGCTGGCCGGACGGGTCGCGCTCCGGGACGCCGTCCGCGTCCCGGCCTACGGCGACGCCCTGGTAGCGGGTGGGCGCGCCTTCCAGGACGAGTGGTCCCGGCTCTCCGAGGCCGAACGGCAGCACCTCGCCGCCGAGGGCGAGCGCCTGCTGGAGAGCAGGGAACGCGAGGTGGCCGCCGCCCGTCGTGCGGCGGCCGAGCGGCGACAGGACGGGTCACGCCGTCGGCCACGCCACGACGGCCGTGGCTGGTCCCCCTACTGAGCCGCGGCCGAGCCCCACTTCGACCTCCGCCCCTCCGACCCTCTCCGACCATCCGCGGCGGGTGCCGTCCGGCACCCGCCCTCACGCCGAAGGGACACACCCCATGGGCTTCCGTGTCGAACCGACCGATGTGGACGCCTACGGCAGGCAGATCGGGCGCGCCCACGCGGACCTCGTTGCCGGGCGCCGCCACCTGGAGAAGGGGACCGCACTCGACTCGTCGCCGCCCGGCGAGCTCTGGCAGCTCGTCGTCGGCAGCCACGGCAAGCAGGTCAGCCAGGCCCGGCAGGCGATGAAGACCCTTGAGCAGGCCATGGCGGCCTGCGAGCGGGAGCTGGTCGGCGCCGCCCGCTACTACCGGCTGACCGACCACGGGGAAGCCGCCCGGGTGGATCGCGCCTACCCGCGTGGCACCGCGCGACCCCCCGAAAAAGCCCCCGCGGGAAGCCGTGGCTTCAAGGACGTCGCCGAGCCGACCGCCGAACTCGCGGGCGGCCCGTCCGGGTTCGTCGAGGGAGTGAAGCAGGGCGTGAAGGACCGGTACGACGGTCTGATCGGTTCGCGGGTCGACGGCGTGGCCGGCGAGGAGGCCAATCCCGCACTCGGCCTCCTGGGCGTCGGCCTCGACCTGGTGAGCCCGTCCACGCTGGTCAACGAGGGTCTCAAGCTGGCCTTCGACTTCGATCTCTTCGGCGAGGCCGCGAAGCTCGTCGCGGGGGACTGGGCGGGCTACGAGTCCTGCGCGGCGGCGTGGTCCCAGGTGGGGCGGCTGTGCGGGAGGGTCGCCGACAACGTGGCCGCGGGGAACGTCCAGCTCAGTGAGAGCTGGACGGGCAACGCCGCCGACACCCGCTGGGAGTACTTCGACGGCCTCGCCGGCAAGCTGACGGGCAGCGGGTCCTGCCTCCTCGACCTGGAACGCGCGTACGCGCAGGTCGCCGCCGCGGTGGCGCAGTTCGCCGAGGGCATGAAGGCCGCCCTGCTGCTCATCAGTGACCTGGCGATCGCCGCGGCCGTGGAGGCGGCCGCCGCGGCGGGAGCCGCCGCCACCGGCGTCGGCCTGGTGCTGACGGGCGGCGCGGCGGCGCTGATCGCCGCCAAGGTGGCCATGATGATCAGCCGCTGGTCCGACGTCATCAACGCGTTGACCGTGCTCTACGCCACGGTCAACGCGGTGTTCGGCGCGAGCGACGCCGTGCTGAACGGCCACCTGGACGCCGTCAGGTCCTTCCCCCTCCCCCGATCCGCCTACGACCACCAGGCCGTCTGAGCCACACCACGGCAGACTGGCCGGATGTCGAATCCGTCACCGGCGCAGGCGCGTCGGGCCTCCCGTAGTCCCGCTTCCGCAACCGCCGCCTTCGTCGCGGCCTAGCTGGTCACTCTGTGGTGGCCCTTCATGGGCCTGGGCACCGAGAACTTCGGCAGCAACTGTCTCTTCTACTTCGGCGAGGCCGGGCGTCGGGCGGAGCAATGCCACCAGGTGAACGACCGTGCTCGTGAGGCGCTGCCCCCTCTTGTCGTGGCCGCTTGGGCCAGCGCCGTTCTGACGCTCCTCTACTCCGGTGTGCGGCGTTGGCCGCACCGGGCGGGGGTGGCCGTGGCGTTCGGCTGCCTCGCCGCGGCCGTTGTGCTGGGTTGGCATGCCGTGGTGGTCTCCTCGCCCTGAGCACCCACGATGTGGTGAGGGCGGAGGGTTGGCTAGAGTCCGAAGGGTCGGATGTGTTGGTCTGAGTGCGGGACGTGGTGGGCGTGAGGGTCGGGCGTGGGGCGGTGGTGGCCGTGG
>NZ_WMLF01000341.1 GCF_014156695.1 Streptomyces durbertensis
GCCCCGCCCCGCCGGCGACGTCTACCGCACACCCGAAAACACGAAGATCATCTACCAATTAGAGGAGTTGCTGTGCTTTCCGAGCGATCCGCCCCCGTCATCCGCGCCACCCTGCCCGCCGTCGGGGCCGCCATCGGCGAGATCACCCAGTTGTTCTACGCCAAGCTCTTCGACGACCGGCCCGAACTGCTGCGCGATCTCTTCAACCGCGGGAACCAGGCCAACGGAGAGCAGAAGCGGGCGCTGGCCGGCTCCATCGCCGCCTTCGCCGGCATGCTCCTCGAACACCCCGACGCCCGGCCGGACGCGATGCTCGCCCGCATCGCGAACAAGCACGCCTCCCTGGGCGTCACCTCCGACCAGTACAAGCTCGTCCACCACCACCTCTTCGCCGCCATCGGCGAGATACTCGGCGACGCCGTCACCCAGGACGTGGCCGACGCCTGGGACGAGGTCTACTGGCTGATGGCCAACGCCCTGATAGCCGCGGAAACCCGGCTGTACCAGGAGGCGGGGACCGCCGAGGGCGAGATCTGGCGGCAGATGCGGATCGTGGAACGGCGCGAGGAGTCCGCGGACGCCGTGTCCTTCACCCTGCGCCACACCGACGGCCTCCCTGCCGGGCCGTTCTGCCCGGGTCAGTACGTCAGCGTGCGGGCCGAACTACCGGACGGCGCCCGGCAGATACGCCAGTACAGCCTCTCCGGCACACCCGGCGCCGAGGAGTGGCGCATCACCGTCAAGCGCGTGCGGGGCGGCGACCGGCCGCAGGGCGAGGTCTCCTCCTGGCTGCACGAGCACGCCCGCGCCGGCGACGTGCTCGCCGTCTCCGCCCCGTTCGGCGACCTGGTGCTGCCCGACGGTGACGGGCCACTGCTGCTCGCGTCGGCGGGAATCGGTACCACGCCGATGCTGCCCATGCTGCACCGTCTGGCCGCCGAGAACTCCGACCGCCGGGTGACCGTGGTGCACGCCGACCGCACCCCCGCGGACCACGCCCACCGCGACGAGCTGCGCCGCCTGGTGCGGGCACTGCCGAACGCCACCCTGCGACTCTGGTACGAAGAGCCGGGCGACAACGCGCCGGAGGCGTCCCGCGGTCAGGTCGACGTCACCGCCCTCGACCTCCCGGAGGGCCTGACCGCCTACCTGTGCGGACCACTGCCCTTCATGCGTGCGGCCCGCGGCGACCTGCTCCGACGCGGCGTGCCCGCGCAGGACATCCACTACGAGGTCTTCGGGCCGGACCTCTGGCTCGGCCAGGACTGACCCCGGGCACGAGGGGGGGGCGGCACCATGAGCGCCATGTCAGACGGCCGCACCACCGCCGCCACGGCCGCCACGGCCGCCACCGGTGAAGCGCTCCGGCCGTCGTCGCCCCCTCACGCCCCTCCGGCCGCCTCCGGGGCTGGCACTCGCGCGGCGAAGGCCCGCGCCCCCGCCTGCCAGGTGCGGTCCAGGTCGGAGTCACCGGGGTAGCGGCGGTCGAGTTCGAGGACGACCATTCCGTGCGCGTACGACCAGAGCGCCTGCGCGAGATGGGGGTCCCCGGCGGCGAGGGAGAAGGGCCTGCCGGCCCATTCCTCGAGCCCCTCGGGCAGTGCCTCCCGAGGCAGGCGCCCGGTGGTGGCGAGACGGTACAGACCTGGATGGGCGAGCGCGTGCCGCCGGTAGGCGGCCAGGAGGGCCGGGACCCGGTCGGCGCCGGACGCCCCGCCCACGGCGCCGTGCAGGGCCGCGCCCATCTCGGCGAGCGCCACCTCCACAAGAGCCGCCGCCACCGCCTCCTTGTTCCGGAAGTGCTTGTAGAGAGAGGGCGCACGGATGCCGAGGCGGTCGGCGAGCGCCCGCATCGTGACCTCACCCCAGCCCTGTTCCTCCAGTAGTTCGCGGGCAGCGGCGACGATCTGGGCGGCTCGCGGGGTCCGTGAGGTCCGGGCCGGCTCCTGGACGGTGCTCACCGCTGCTCGGCCCGCTGCTTGAGTGCGGTGTTCATGGCCGTGAAGTGGTCATGAACGTCGAGCTTCCGGCGCACGAACGGCAGGGCGACAAGGGCGCCGGTGAAGGTCTCCGCCTGCGTGAGCCGCACGCCGCCGCTCCCGGTCTCCTCGATGAGGAAGGAGTGCTCCCCGTCGAGGAGGCGCGGAGCCCAGAGCCGCCCGAGCCAGCGCAGTTCCTTCCCCGGCACGGCCACCCGGACCGTCGGACGGAAGCGCATGGTGGAGCCGTTGCTGTCCAGGACGTTCTCCAGCACAGCACCCACCTCGGGCCTGCCCCTGGCGCTGACGATGAACGGGTTCCACTGCGCGTAGGCGTCGAAGTCGGTCAGCACCTCCCACACGCGCAGAGCGGGAGCGTTGATGTCGACATGGGTGCGGACGGCGTGCACGGGATCTCCTGGCAAGAGGGAAACGAGTGGCTAACGGCGTTAGCTACGAGGATAGGCTAACACCATTAGCCACGCGACCCCGCCGGACGCGGATGTCAGGGGACGCGTGCGGGGTCACCGTCCCGGTGCCGCGTCCTCCTGGGGCGGTGCCTCCGCGGCGGACGGTCCCTGGGCGGCGTCGTCCGCCACGGAGGAGACCACCGTCGTGGCGGCGACCGGGCGGATGAGGAGTGACACCGCGCAGGCCAGCGTGGTGACCGTCATCAGGGCGTACATGACGCGGTAGTCGAGGACGCCGATCAGCACCGCGCCCGCGAAGAGGGACAGCGTCTGGGCGGCGTCCCGCGCCATGTTGAGGGTGGCGTTCACCCGTCCCTGGAGGCGGGCCGGGGTGTACAGGTGGCAGGCGGTGCCGAGGACCACGGAGAGGAAGGGCAGGCCCACGCCGATGAGCACCACGCCCACCATGAACAGCGCCACGTCGCGGGAGACGCACAGCAGCAGGCCGAGCGCGATCGCCGCGTATCCGAGGCAACTGGTTCTGACGTCGCCCAGGCGGCGGATCAGCGCCCCGGAGAGCAGCCCGGCGAGCGCCGAACCGGCGCCCTGGACGGACGCCAGCACGCCCACGAAGGCGGCTGGCCGGTCCAGTCCCTGGTCGACCGCGGCGAACGCGGCGGCCTCCAGCATGCCGACGCCGCCGAGGAAGATCACCATGGCCAGCGTCAGCCGGAAGAGCAGGGGGACGCCGCGCAGATGACGGAATCCGGCGGCGAGTGACGTACGGAAGCGTTCGGTGGTGGGCTCGGGCTCGGACTCGACCACCTTGACCAACGCGAGCAGCACCGCCGCGGCGACCAGCGTGCCCGTGCTCAGCAGCGCCAGGGCGATGCCGCCGTAGGCCGCGTACAGCCCCGCGCCGACCACCGGCGAGACGATCCGCACGCCCTCGCGGGTGGAGATGAGGACCGAGCGGGCCGCCAGCGCGTCGGCGGACGGCAGCATGTCCTTGAGCAGCGCCTGCCGCGCCGGGGTGGCCACCAGCACGCCGTACCCGGCGGCCACCAGGTAGATGATCCAGAGCTGTCCCGAGTCCCGCACGGCCAGCAGCGACAGGACGAGCATCGCCATCCCCGCGTACATCCACAGCAGCAGCGGCTTGCGGTGCACCCGGTCGACGAGGTGGCCGAGCAGGGGCGAGGCCAGCCCGGGAAGCGTGAGGACCAGGATGACCGCGCCCGCGGCGGCGTCCGAGCCGGTGAGGTCCTTGGCCCAGATGGCAAGCGAGAGGAACATGGCGCTGTCTCCGAACGCGGAGACGGCCTCGCCGGCGAATATCCGGCGGAACTGTGCGTTGTGGCGTAGTAGCGCCCACACTGCTGGCCTCCATTGAAGGGTGTGACGGCGGCCCGGGGGAGAGAACGCGCGGTGGCGGCCCTCTCCCCCGGGCCACGGGACTTCGGAGACCGGTCAGTTGTCGCCCATGGCCACGCGCAGGCTCTTGGGCCGCATGTCGGTCCAGACCGTGCCGATGTGCGCCAGGCACTCCTCCTTGGTGCCGCTGACGCCGGTGTCGCGCCAGCCGGCGGGGAGAGGCCGTCCTTCGGCCCAGATGCTGTACTGCTCCTCGGTGTTGCGGACCACCGTGTAGCGGACCTCGGTCGCGCGCTCGTCCATGGTTGTGTTCCTTCCGTCTGTTTCGGAGGCGGTTGGTGTGCCGACTGGATCCGGGGGACGCGGGTTCAGGTGGTGCCGAGGCGCGCCTCGACCAGCCGGGTGACGTCCTTGCGGCTGGTCTTTCCCGAGGTGTTGCGCGGGAGTTCGTCGAAGAACACCAGGCGGCCGGGACGCATGGCGGTGGGCAGGTCACGGCGGAGCGCGGCGCGCAGCGTGGTCTCGACGGCCTCGGCACCGGCCTCCGCGACCACCGCCAGGTGCAGTTCGGCCCGGCCGCGCAGGGCGTCGGACAGGACGGCGACCGCCTGGACGACGCCGGGCGTCCGCTCGGCGACCGACTCGATCTCGGCCAGTTCGACCCGGTGTCCGCGGATCTTCACCTGGTCGTCCACCCGCCCGTGGAAGGAGAACCGGCCGTCCGGGCCGACCCGGACCATGTCCCCGGTGAGATAGGCCCGATCGCCGTCCGGGCCGGTGACAAAGGACCGCGCGGTCAGCTCCGGGCTCCCGTAGTAGCCGCGTGCGACCCCCACACCGGACAGGCAGAGTTCGCCGATCGACCCGTCCGGGACCTGCTGGAGTTCCCCGTCCAGCACATGGGCCCGCAGGCCGGGAATCGGCAGGCCGATGGGCAGCGGGTCGCGGTAGGGCGGGCGCACCTCGGCGCACAGTCCGCAGACCGTGGTCTCGGTGGGGCCGTAGCCGTTCCACAGGGTGTCCACCACGCCGCTCAGCTCCTCGGCGAGCACGGCGGGCAGCGCCTCCCCCGCGCTGACGAGGTGCCGGAAGACACGCTCGCCCGCCAGAAACGGGAGCAGCAGCCGCAGTTGGCTCGGCGTCGCGAACCCCGCGTCGACCCGGTGGTCGCGCAACCACCGCGCGAAGAACTCGGGGTTGCGGGCGCTGCGCGGCGGGGCGACGGCGATGGTGCCGCCGCTGGTGAGCGGCACCAGCATCTCGGGGACGGACATGTCGAAGACGGTGCTGCTGTGCGCGAGCATCCGGTCCCCGGGGCCGAGCCGCATGGCGTCCGCGAAGTAGTCCAGCATGTTGAGCAGGCCGCCGTGCTCGATCTCCACACCCTTGGGCAGCCCCGTCGAGCCGGAGGTGAAGAGGATGTACGCGGCGGGCTCGGCCTCTTCCTGCGGACGGCCCACCGTGGAAGGAGCCGGTTCGGAGGACGCCGGTTCGGCCAGGGCGGCGCGGACCACGCCGTCGGCGTTCGGCAGCGTCGCCGCCGCCCCGCAGCGCGCCTGCCGGATCTGGTGGCGGCGCCGTTCGGCCGGAGCCCGTGGATCGAGCGGCACCGCCACCGCCTCCAGCAGCCACGTGGCCAGCAGGGCGACCACGTAGTCGGTTCCGTAGTCGCGTTCGATCGCGACCCGGGTACCGCGCCGCACCCCGTCGGCGGCGAGCGCGCCGGCCTGGGCGCGGGCGGCCGACAGCAGCGCGCCGTAGCTCAGTTCACCGCTGCTGTCCTCCACGGCGGTGGCCCGCGGCCGGGCCCGCGCGTGCTCCAGGAAGCGCCGCAGGGTGGGTGAGGCGGTGTGGATCGGGTCCGCGCCTGCCAGAACGTCGGTCATGAGCTTCTTCCGTTCCACGACTGCGCGATACCCGGCCCGCCCACCTGCTCCCGTACGAGGGCGGTGAGGCCGCCCAGGGTGGGGTTCTCCAGGAAGTCGACCAGTTCCACGTCCGCCCCCAGCTCCTCGTCGAGCAGGGCCAACAGCCGCATGGCCTTGAGGGAGTGCCCGCCATGGTTGAGGAAGTCGTCCCCGGGAAGCGCGCGTTCGGTCGCGAGGACATTCCGCCACAGGGCCGCGACCTTCTCGCCCAGCGGGTCGGAGCCGGGTGGCGCGAGGGGGTCGGGGT
>NZ_WMLF01000342.1 GCF_014156695.1 Streptomyces durbertensis
GTTGTGTATAAGAGACAGCCCCCGAGCTGGTCGGCAAGGGTGGCTGGTTGAACACAGGTGGTAAGAGTCTGACCCTCGCGGACCTGCGAGGGCGGTGCGTAGTTGTAGATTTCTGGACGTTCTGCTGCGTGAACTGCCTGCATGTGATCGACGAGCTGCGGGAGCTGGAGGAGAAGCACCGCGACACGCTTGTGGTCGTCGGCGTGCACTCGCCGAAGTTCGTGCACGAGGCCGACCACCAGGCCGTCGTGGACGCTGTCGAGCGGTACGGCGTGCACCACCCGGTGCTGGACGACCCCGAGCTGGCGACGTGGAAGCAGTACGCGGTCCGCGCCTGGCCGACGCTGGTGGTGATCGACCCGGAGGGGTACGTCGTCGCCCAGCACGCGGGCGAGGGCCATGTGCACGCCATCGCGAAGCTCGTGGCTGAGCTGGAGGAGGAGCACGCGGCCAAGGGCACGCTCCGGCGCGGCGAGGGCCCGTACGTGCCGCCGGAGCCGACCCCCGGCGACCTGCGCTTCCCCGGCAAGGCGCTGCGGCTGCCCGGCGGGACGTTCCTGGTGTCCGACACCACCCGGCACGCGCTGGTGGAGCTGGCGGCGGACGGCGAGACCGTGCTGCGGCGGATCGGCAGCGGTGAGCGCGGCCTCGTGGACGGACCCGCCGACCGCGCGGCGTTCAACGAGCCGCAGGGCCTGGCGCTCCTGCCGGACGGCCGGATCGTCGTCGCCGACACCGTGAACCACGCGCTGCGGGTCCTCGACCCGGACAGTGGGGCCGTGGGCACCCTCGCCGGGACCGGTCAGCAGTGGTGGCAGGGCGGCGCCACGGCGGGCCCGGCCCGCGAGGTGTCGCTGTCCTCGCCGTGGGACGTCGCCTGGTTCGGTGACCGGTTGTGGATCGCGATGGCCGGCGTCCACCAGCTGTGGACGTACGACCCGGCGGCCGGCACGGTCGCCGTCGCCGCCGGTACGACCAACGAGGGGCTGGTGGACGGCCCCGCCGCCGAGGCGTGGTTCGCTCAGCCGTCGGGCCTCGCGGCGGCCGAGGACCGTCTGTGGATCGCCGACTCCGAGACGTCCGCACTGCGCTGGATCGACGCGGACGGCAACGTGTCCACCGCCGTCGGCACCGGCCTCTTCGACTTCGGCCACCGCGACGGTGCCGCCGAACAGGCCCTGCTCCAGCACCCGTTGGGCGTGACGGCCCTCCCCGACGGCTCGGTCGCCGTCGCCGACACCTACAACCACGCCCTGCGCCGCTACGACCCAGCGACCGGTGAGGTCACCACCCTCGCGACCGACCTCCGCGAACCGTCCGACGCGGTCCTCACCGAGGACGGTGAGATCCTCGTCGTGGAGTCGGCGCGGCACCGGCTGACCCGTCTGCGGCTGCCGGAGGAGGCCGTCAAGGTGGCCTCGGTGGCGCACCGCACCCAGCGCCAGGCCACGGAGGTCGCCCCCGGCGAACTCGACCTCGACGTCGTCTTCCAGGCGCCGACCGGCCAGAAGCTGGACACCCGGTACGGTCCGTCGACGCGACTCCTGGTGAGCGCCACCCCGCCGGAACTGCTGGCGGACGGCGAAGGCCAGGGCACCGACCTGCGCCGCCGCCTGCGCCTCGCGCCGGACGTGCCGGAAGGCGTGCTGCACGTGTCCGCCATGGCCGCTTCCTGCGACGACGACCCCGACAACCCGTACCCCGCCTGCCACGTCCACCAACAGGACTGGGGCGTCCCGGTCCGCGTCGTCCCCGACGGCGCCACGCGGCTCCCGCTGGTCCTCGCCGGCCTCGACGCGGACGCGTAGGCCGGGTGCGGCAGGGCGCGGGCCTCCGGGCGGCCGACGCGGGGACGGATACGCTGAGGCCCGGCGGTGCATGAGCAGGGGACGCACCCCGAAAGGTGCGCCCCCTGAAACCGCCGCTGGAGCCGGAACCGGAACGCCACAAGTGTGGCTGGATCAGCCGGTCGGTCGGGCTCAGTGCGAGCGGACTGAGCTTGGTGCCCGCCCGGCTACTCGTCGTCCTCGGAGTCGAACCCGCCACCGCACTTGGGGCGGACCTTGAGCTTCGCGGTTGTGTCCGCCTGGTAGCGCTTCCCGTCGGCCGTGTACGTGAGCCGGACGCCGTTCATGGACCCACGCCCGCCGGCTTTCACGCCGATCGCGAGGAGATCATCGTTTCCAGCCTTGACCGTGGCGCCGGGTATCGCTTGACGCTTTGCCCAGAAGGCCAGATCAGCGGGCGAGCCGACCTTGGGGTTCGTGTGGTGGTTCGGCGGCCATCCGTCGTCCGCGCCAATTCCCACAGCTCCACCGCTTGGCTCAGGTAGAGCCACAGCACCGATGAGTTCCAGGTTCTTCGGTTCGATCAGTTCGGCGTCGGTGATGACGATGTCGTGGCGACCTTCGTTCGTGAGCGTGACATGACCCAACGTGAAGATCATTTCTTTGGTGTAGCCGACGCAGACTGTGGAATGACTCTCGCCCGCGCTCAGTGGACCATCGCCTGCACCGGCAGTGCAGCCGTTGGCGGCGGCAAGTGTCATCGCCGCCGCCAACGTCGCCACCGTCTGGGCGGATCTTCTCACGTCAGAACCCCGCGCCCCGGGCGACAAGAAGTCCCGGTGAATTGCCAGGGAGTCCCTTGGTTCCGCAGAGCTGTGCCGCCTTCGGGAACTCGAACTTGAGCGAGGAGGATCGAGTGTATCCGGACTGACTTGTGAGATCCACACCAATCACGTCGTCCAGTTTGACCCCCTTGGAGTAGGAGCTCATCTTCGACTTGTCCTGTACGAAGTCGCTGCCCTTCTTGTGAGGAACGCAGTTCCTCTTGGGCGTCTTGGGGTAGGCGGACTTCACGCTCTTGGCGCCGCCGGCAAAGCTCGTGGGCTTGGCGTAGAAGGTGAAGTCAGGGCCGGGGCTGCGGCTGGTGTTGCAGTAGAGCCCGTACTTGTACATCGTGTAGTGACGGATGCCGGTCTTGGGGCCCTGGGTGCCGAATCCGATCGACGCGGAAGTGGACCGCTTGAGAGAGCCGTTTCCGCTGAACGTGCCGAATTTTCCGCTCTTGGACATGCCGACTGCCAGCGATGCTTCCGCCGACGTCGAATAGCGGTACGTGGCCTTGGCGCCGGAAGGGCCGGTCTGGTAGTGCATCCCGACCGACACCCAGCGCTTGCCGAGGCTCCGAAGGTACTTCTCGCCGGTCACGGGGCATCCGTTCGCGAACTTGGCGCCCACGCCCGCGCGCTTCCCGTCCGACTCGCTCTCGTATCGCTCCATCCGAAGGTCGCGGTTCACGGGCTTGATAACCGGGTCCTCTTCGCCCTGGGCGAGGCTGAGATTGGCGACTCCGCCGGCCGTGCGCTTCATGTCTGCCGAAGCGGAGCTGACTCGCAGGCTCAACGAGTCGGTCGCGATGTCGTCCGGGCTGCCGTCGGTGGCGGTGATGTCGACGTCCACGTTGCCCGCCGCTGAAGTCATTCCGGCGAGCTGGAGCGTGTTGGCGACGCGTAGTTGGTAGTTCCCGTTGCTATCGGCCCGGGTCTTCGCGATGACGCGGGTGGGAACGTCGTCGCCCTCTTCGAGCTGGCCGAGGGCTTCGCCGTCCGGCCAAGCGGTTGCGTAGACATAGGCGTTGGCCGCCGTCTTGCCGTCGGGCTTCCGCACCGTTCCCGTAATGAGCGCCGAACCGGTTATCTCGCGGGAGTCCTTGATCTCCGGCAACCACCCGCCCGATGAGCGCGTGGTGTCGTCGGCGAGCGCGGGAGTGGACATGGCCGTCATCAGTGCGGCACTGCCCAGAGCAAGGCTTACTTTGAATCTGCGGCCGAGCCGCGTTGGCGCGTGCGTGCGCACAGTAACTCCCCCTGTTTGGTGTTGACGAGTTCCCGGCCCGTGGTCGGTGGGCTGGTCAGGAACTGTCCGCCACGCTAGGTGAGAGAGTGGTTACGATCAAGGGATTTGAGGGGGATCTGAGCCTGACGGGACGTAGGTTATCGGTCGGTGTTCACCAAGGCGTGAGAGCCGGAAGTGCTGGCGGCTCGCGCACCGGCTCGCAGAGATGAGAGGCCCGTCCCCGGCCGGTAGTGGGCCCCTCGTGTCGGATGGCTGGCACGTCGTGGCTTCCCCGCGGCCTACACGGGAACGGGTACGGCCGCGCCGCCTTCGGGGGTGTCGTCGCCGTCGGAGCCTCCCGCGGGGGTGCGGGCGTCGCGGTAGCCGGTGGTGACGGCGCCGCCGAGGTAGGCGGCGAGGGCGAGGGCGGCGGTCGCTGCGAGAAGGAGCGACGCTCGGCGTATGCGTCGGCTGGCCATGGTGTCCCCCTGTCGGTGTGGGTGGTCGACGGACAGGCCGCCTGGAAGGACGCGCCCGCGCCGGGGCATGGTTGCTCGCCCACGTGGCTGCGGTCGGCAGAGCCGCCCGGCGGCGGCCCGACCGGGGCGCGTGGCGGCGCATGAGAGAGGGGCGCACCATGCAAGGTGCGCCCCTCTACCCCCGTGCGGAAGACTCTGCCGCCCGATGTTCACGGGGATGTCATGGCCACGGCCCGAGACGGCGACAGCAGGCGGAGCGGCCCGTTCCGCCTCGCGCCCTCAGCGTTCACGCACCGCGCAGGAACGCGGTCAGCGCGGCGGCGAGCAGCGCCGGGTCGTCGGCGCCGGCCAACTCCCGGGCGGAGTGCATCGACAGGATCGCCACGCCGATGTCGACGGTGGTGATGCCGTGTCGGGCAGCTGTGATCGGACCGATCGTCGTGCCGCACGGCATGGCGTTGTTCGAGACGAAGCTCTGCCACGGCACCCCGGCCCGCTCGCAGGCCGCCGCGAACACGGCGCGGCCCGAACCGTCCGTCGCGTAGCGCTGGTTGACGTTCACCTTGAGGATCGGGCCGCCGTTCGGCACCGGGTGGTGCGTGGGGTCGTGCCGCTCGGCGTAGTTGGGGTGTACGGCGTGCCCGGTGTCGGAGGAGAGGCAGACGGTGCCGGCGTAGGCGCGGGCCCGGTCCTCGTACGTGCCGCCCCGGGCGAGCACCGAACGCTCCAACGCGTTGCCCAGCAGTGGGCCTTCGGCGCCGGTGTCGGACTGGCTGCCGTTCTCCTCGTGGTCGAACGCCGCGAGCACCGGGACGTACCCGAGGTCGGCGTCGTCCTCCGCCGCGTCCAGCAGGGCGGCAAGACCGGCGTGTACGGACAGCAGGTTGTCCATGCGCGGGCCCGCGATCAGCTCGCGGTCGCGGCCGAGGTAGGCGGGCGGCTCGACGCTGTGTGTCATCAGGTCCCAGCCGGTGACGTCGGCGGCCGGCACACCCGTCTCGTCGGCCAGGAACTCGATCAGATCGCCCTCGCGGACGTCGCCCAGGCCCCAGATCGGCGTCATGTGGCGCTGCCGGTCCAGCTTCAGCCCCTCGTTGACCTGCCGGTCGAGGTGGATCGCGAGCTGTGGGACGCGGAGCAGCGGCCGGTCCACGTTGACCAACCGCACCTCGCCGTCCCGCAGCACCAGCCGGCCGGCCAGGCCCAGGTCCCGGTCGAGCCAGGTGTTGAGCAGCGGCCCGCCGTAAATCTCGACCGCGACCTGCCGCCAGCCGTGCGCCCCGGTGTCCGGCGTCGGTTTGACCCGCAGGTTCGGCGAGTCGGTGTGGGCGCCGACGATCCGGAACGGCGTCGCCGGCGTCGCGCCCTGCGGCACGTACCAGGCGATGAGCGCCCCACCGCGCAGCACGAAGCGCCCGCCCGCCTCACCGTCCCAGGCCTCCGTCTCCGCCAGTCGGCGGAAGCCGGCCTTCTCCAGCCGCTCGGCGGCCACCGCCACGGCGTGGTACGGCGTGGGCGCGGCGGCGAGGAAACGGAGGAGATCGTCGGTGTGGGCGCGATCCGGCGGGTTGGTAGAAGGC
>NZ_WMLF01000343.1 GCF_014156695.1 Streptomyces durbertensis
GGCGGGGAGATGCTGCCGGTGCTGCCGCTGGGCGCGGGGCTGGCCTCGCTCGGCCTGGGCATGACGGCGCTGGCGCTTCGGATGCGCAGCCGCGGGCGGTGAGTCGTGTGTGCAGAATGGGGGTATGACACAGCCGATGCATGAACGGTCGCAGGAGAGCCAGCAGGTCCTGGTGATCGGCCCCGACGGAATGGCTCTCGGCAACGCCGCCGCGCCTGGTGGCGACGACGACGAGCCTCGCGAGGTGCCGGTGACGGACATGGTCGAGCAGCCCGCGAAGGTCATGCGTATCGGCAGCATGATCAAGCAGTTGCTCGACGAGGTGAAGGCCGCGCCGCTGGACGAGGCGAGCCGTGCGCGGCTCAAGGAGATCCACTCCAGCTCGGTCAAGGAGCTGGAGGACGGGCTCGCGCCCGAGCTGATCCAGGAACTCGAGCGGATCTCGCTGCCGTTCACCGACGACGTCGTGCCGAGCGAGTCGGAACTGCGGATCGCGCAGGCGCAGTTGGTGGGCTGGCTGGAGGGCCTGTTCCACGGTATCCAGACGACGCTGTTCGCGCAGCAGATGGCGGCGCGGGCGCAGTTGGAGCAGATGCGCAGGGCGCTGCCGCCCGGCACGTCGCACGAGGGCCAGGAGGGCCCCGAGGGCGGCGCCCGCTCCGGTCCCTATCTGTGACATGACATGAGATGACGGGACGGGCCCGGTACGTCGGTCGACGTACCGGGCCCGTCCCGTGTGCGGCGCCGCCCGGAGGGGCGGGGCCGGCTCAGGTCCAGGTGATGAGCCGCTTGGGGTGTTCGAGGACGGCGGCGGTGTCCGCGAGCACCTTGGAGCCGAGTTCACCGTCGACCAGGCGGTGGTCGAAGCTGAGCGCGAGGGTGGTGACCTTGCGCGGCTTGACCTTGCCCTTGTGCACCCACGGCATGTCCTTGATCGCGCCGAAGGCGAGGATCGCGGACTCACCGCGGTTGAGGATCGGCGTGCCGGTGTCGACGCCGAAGACGCCGACGTTGGTGATGGTGACCGTGCCGCCCTGCATGTCGGCGGGCGACGTCTTGCCCTCGCGCGCGGTGCTGACCAGGTCGCTGAGCGCGGTGGACAGCTCCGGAAGGGTCTTTGCGTGCGCGTCCTTGATGTTCGGCACGATGAGACCGCGCGGGGTGGCGGCGGCGATGCCCAGGTTGACGTAGTCCTTGTAGACGATCTCCTGGTTGGCCTCGTCCCAGGACGCGTTGACGTCCGGGTTGCGGCGGATCGCGACCAGCAGCGCCCTGGCCACGAGCAGCAGCGGGTTGATCCGCAGCCCGGCCATCTCCGGGTCTTCCTTGAGCGTCTTGACGAGCTTCATCGTGCGGGTCACGTCGACCGTGACGAACTCGGTGACGTGCGGCGCGGTGAAGGCGCTGCTGACCATCGCGGCGGCGGTGGCCTTGCGGACGCCCTTGACCGGCACCCGGCGCTCGCGGATCGCGGCCATCGACTGCGGCTCGACGGACGGCGCCTCACCGGCGGTGGCCGCCGTGACGACCTGCGACGCCGCGGGGGCGGGCTCGGCGGCCGGTGCCGGCGCCGCGGCCCGGTGCACGTCGTCCCTGGTGATGATCCCGTCCGGCCCGGAGGGGGTGACGGTGGCCAGGTCGACGCCGAGGTCCTTGGCGAGCTTGCGGACCGGCGGCTTGGCCAGCGGCCGGCCACCGGTCTGCCCGCTGGGGACGGGACCGGGCACGCCGGCGCCGCTCGCCGGCTCGGTGGGGACAGCGACCGGGGAGGGCGCGGCGGTGGCGCCGTTCAGCTCCGCCTGCACCGCCTGGTGCGCCTGCCGGGCCGCCGGCTCGGTGGGCTGCGCCTTGCGCGGGCGCCGCTTGGTGGAGGCGGTGGAGACGCCGTACCCGACGAGGACGGGCTGCCGCTTGCCGCCCTCCTCCTCGTCGGTTTCGGCGGCTGCCGGCTCCGCGGGGGCCGGGGCCTCCGCCACCGGGGCTTCCGCCGCCGGGGCGGCCGGGGCGGCGGCCTCGGCGGGGCCCGCGCCCGGGTCGGTGTCGACGGTGATGATCGCCGTACCGACGTCGACGGTCGTGCCCTCGGGGAAGTGCAGGTCGCTGACGACGCCGTTGTAGGGGATCGGCAGCTCGACGGCCGCCTTCGCGGTCTCGACCTCGCACACGACCTGGCCGTCGGTGACGGTGTCACCGGGCTTGACCATCCAGCTGAGGATCTCGGCCTCGGTCAGGCCCTCGCCCACGTCGGGCATCTTGAACTCGCGGAACCGCTGCGCGTTCCCGGTCGTAGTTGTCACGCTCACGACTCTCTCCAGCCCTCTCAGTACGCCAGCGCGCGGTCGACGGAGTCCAGCACGCGGTCCAGACCGGGCAGGTACTCCTCTTCGAGCCTGGCCGGCGGGTAGGGCGCGTGGAAGCCGCCGACGCGCAGCACCGGGGCCTCCAGGTGGTAGAAGCAGCGCTCGGTGATCCGGGCGGCGATCTCCGCGCCGGAGCCGTAGAACACCGGCGCCTCGTGCACGACGACCAGCCGGCCGGTCTTCTCCACGGACTTCTGCACGGTGTCGAAGTCGATCGGGGACATCGACCGCAGGTCGACGACCTCCAGCGACTTGCCCTCCTCCTCGGCGGCCGCGGCGGCCTCCAGGCAGGTCTTCACCATCGGGCCGTAGGCGACGAGGGTGAGGTCCGTGCCGGTGCGGGCGACGCGGGCGGTGTGCAGCGGGCCGGGGATGGCGGAGGTGTCGACCTCGCCCTTGTCCCAGTAGCGACGCTTCGGCTCGAAGAAGATCACCGGGTCGTCGGACTCGATGGCCTGCTGCATCATCCAGTAGGCGTCCGAGGCGTTGGACGGCGAGACGCACTTCAGGCCCGCGACGTGCGCGAACAGCGCCTCGGGCGACTCGCTGTGGTGCTCCACGGCGCCGATGCCGCCACCGTAGGGGATGCGGATGACAACGGGCAGCTTGACCTTGCCGAGCGCCCGCGCGTGCATCTTCGCGAGCTGCGTGACGATCTGGTCGTAGGCGGGGAAGACAAAGCCGTCGAACTGGATCTCCACGACCGGCCGGTAGCCGCGCAGGGCCAGGCCGATGGCGGTGCCGACGATGCCGGACTCGGCGAGCGGGGTGTCGATGACCCGGTCCTCGCCGAAGTCCTTCTGGAGGCCGTCGGTGACGCGGAAGACGCCGCCGAGCTTGCCGACGTCCTCACCCATGATCAGGACCTTGGGGTCGTTCTCCAGGGCCCGGCGCAGCGACTCGTTGATCGCCTTGGCGAGCGGCAGCTTCTGCGCGCTGGTCTGAGCGGTCATGTCAGTTGCCCTCCTGGTGGGCGGAGTCGGCGAAGGACGCCAGGTAGTCGGCGAACTGGGCGCGCTCCTCGTCGACGAGGGCGTGGCCGTCGGCGTAGGCGTTCTCGAAGATCGCCATCACGTCCGGGTCGGGCATGGTGCGGATCTTCTCCCGGACGCTGAGGCCGAGCTCCTCGCTCTCCGTCTCCAGGCCGGCGAAGAACTCCTCGTCCGCCAGGCCCTGCTTCTCCAGGTAGGTGCGCAGCCGCAGGATCGGGTCCTTGGCCTCCCACGCGACGCGCTCGTCGTCGGTGCGGTAGCGGGTGGGGTCGTCGGAGGTGGTGTGGGCGCCCATGCGGTACGTGAACGCCTCGACCAGCATCGGGCCCTGCCCGGAGCGGGCGTGCGCCAGCGCCGCGCGGGTCACCGCGAGGCAGGCCAGCACGTCGTTGCCGTCGACCCGGACGCCCGGGAAGCCGTAGCCCTGGGCGCGCTGGTAGATCGGCACGCGGGACTGCTTCTCGGTGGGCTCGGAGATCGCCCACTGGTTGTTCTGGCAGAAGAACACCACCGGCGCGTTGTAGACGGCCGAGAAGGTGAACGCCTCCGCCACGTCGCCCTGGCTGGACGCGCCGTCGCCGAAGTAGGCGATGACGGCCGAGTCGGCGCCGTCCTTGGCCACGCCCATCGCGTAGCCGGTGGCGTGCAGCGCCTGCGAGCCGATGACGATCGTGTAGAGGTGGAAGTTGTTGGTGTTCGGGTCCCAGCCGCCGTTGTTCACGCCCCGGAACATGCCGAGCAGGTTCGACGGGTCCACGCCGCGGCACCAGGCCACGCCGTGCTCACGGTAGGTCGGGAAGACGTAGTCGTCGTCGCGCAGCGCCCGGCCGGAGCCGATCTGCGCCGCCTCCTGGCCGAGCAGCGAGGCCCACAGGCCCAGCTCGCCCTGCCGCTGGAGGGAGGTGGCCTCCGCGTCGAACCGGCGGGTGAGCACCATGTCGCGGTAGAGGCCGCGCAGCTCGTCGGCGGTGAGGTCGATGCTGTACTCGGGGTGCTCGACGCGTTCGCCCTCGGGCGTCAGAAGCTGGACGAGCTGCGGCTGGTCGGCGCCCCCGGTCGCCTTGGCGGAGGTCCTGGTGGTCTTCCTGGCGGCCGTCTTCGCCGCCGTCTTCCTGGCGGCGGCCGGCTTCGCGGCGGCCGACTTTGCGGCGGCGGCCGGCTTGGCGGACTTCGCCGGCGCTTTGGCCGTTGTGCGCTTTCCGCTGCTGCGACGCGCTTCGTCGCGCGCGGCAGTGCTTTCCACGGTCACGAGTGCTCCTCCGTCGGTCCGGCCCCCGGGGTCTCCGGATGAGCCAGTGCGGCTCGCCCGGTTCGGCCACGGCGCACGGGGTGGGTGCGGCGCGTAGCGTGCCGGACGTGACAGGTGTCGGCCCTTCACAAACGGCCCGCTAAAGGCACCGTACCCAGTATTTCCGCACAAGGGCGAAACCCTCTTGACCTGCGATTTCCTTGGAAATCAAAGTAATTTCCGAGGATGTCGCGGCAAGCCGGGAACGTCACTGGTCACAGCCTGGCAAGCCCGAAGGACTAGCGCACGTTAACCCGCACCCCCAGGTGACGGGAAGAGCAAGCGGGGGGTCAGTATGTGAGACGGGCGAAGCGGTCACCGGGCGTGGAAGGGGCATTACGGTCGCGTAGGTTACGACAGGTAACTCCTGTGGTTGCTGTGGGTGACCGTGGCGGGGTCCCGTCACGGTTGGGTATCGATCGGGTGAGAGGGGCGGCCTGCGGACCGGTCGGGTGAGCCGGTCGGGTGAACCGGCCCCGGCGGCCCGCCCGACGCGGCCGTCCGGGTCAGGCGGCCGGCGCTCACCCGGCAGCCCGTCGGCTCACCGGCAGCCCGCCGGCTCACTCGCAGAAGGCGTCGCGGACCGTCGGGTACTCGGCCGTCCACCACACCACCAGCGCGGCGGCGGCCGGGAACTGGGCGTCGGTGCGGTGGTCGCGGAGCTGGTACCGCCAGCGCAGCATCCAGAAGTCGTTGAGCCGCTCCCACCACACCCGGTGCACGGCCGCGGCCAGCTCGGCGGGGCCCGCGCCCGTCGCGTCCCGGTAGGCGCGGGCGTACGCCCCCAGCTTGCCGAGGTCGAGCGTGCCGTCCTGGCGGAGGAAGAAGATCACCCCGGCCCGTACGACCTCCTCCGCCAGCGGCTGCACGTCCAGCCGGTCCCAGTCGACGATCGCCAGCGGCTCGTGCGGCGCGGTGCCGGCGTACAGGACGTTGAGCGGGTGGAAGTCGCCGTGCACCCAGCCCCGGGTCGGCGCGCTGCCGGGCGCCGGGCGGCGGTGCGCGTGCCGGCGCAGCAGCTCCCGGCGCTCCCGAAGCCGGTGGGCGGCGAGCAGGTCGAAGCCGTCGAGCCGGCGGCGCTTCCTGATCCGGGCCAGCAGGTCGTCGATGACCACCAACGTGTGCCGGGGGTCGGCGCCGGCGCACGCTCCCGGGGCGCCGGGCGCCCGGAGGCTCGTCGCACGCGGGTGGGCGGCGCCGGGGCAGGCGTCGGCCACCGGCCGCCACCCCGGCCCCGGGCGCGGGTCCGGGT
>NZ_WMLF01000344.1 GCF_014156695.1 Streptomyces durbertensis
ATAAGAGACAGGCTGGACGGCGGCACCGCCGGTGTTGCGGAACAGTTCGTCGGCTGCCGGGAGACTCACTCGGCGTGGCACCGGGCGAGCACCTCCCTGGCGAGCTGGCGGTAGGCGGCCGCGCCGACCGAGTTGGAGGCGTAGGTGGTGATGGGTTCGCCGGCGACGGTGGTCTCCGGGAAGCGCACGGTGCGGCCGATGACGGTGTGGTAGACGTTCTCGTCGAAGGCCTCGACGACGCGGGCGAGCACCTCGCGGCTGTGCACGGTCCGGGAGTCGTACATGGTGGCGAGGATGCCGTCCAGGCTGAGTTCGGGGTTGAGCCGCTCCTGGACCTTCTCGATGGTCTCGGTGAGCAGCGCGACACCGCGCAGCGCGAAGAACTCGCACTCGAGCGGCACGATCACCTTGTGCGCCGCGGTGAGCGCGTTGACGGTGAGCAGGCCGAGCGAGGGCTGGCAGTCGATGACGACGAAGTCGTAGTCGGGCAGCAGGGGTTGCAGGGCGCGTTGCAGTGACGATTCCCTGGCGACCTCGCTGACGAGCTGCACCTCGGCGGCCGAGAGGTCGATGTTGCTGGGGAGCAGGTCCATGCCGGCGACGGCGGTCTTGAGCAGTACCTCGTCCGGCGTCATGCCCCGCTCCATGAGCAGGTTGTAGACGGTGAGGTCGAGTTCCATCGGGTTGACGCCGAGGCCGACCGACAGGGCGCCCTGCGGGTCGAAGTCGACGAGGAGAACGCGGCGGCCGTACTCGGCGAGCGCGGCGCCGAGGTTGATGGTCGACGTGGTCTTGCCGACGCCGCCCTTCTGGTTGCACATCGCGATGATCTTGGCCGGGCCGTGTTCGGCGACCGGTCCGGGGATCGGGAAGTACGGCAGGGGGCGGCCGGTGGGGCCGATCCGCTCGCGGCGCTGGCGGGCGGCGTCCGGCGCGAGGGTCGCCGCGTACTCGGGGTCCGGTTCGAAGTCCGCGTCGGGGTCGTAGAAGTGACCCTCCGGCAGTTCGGTGTAGTCCGGGTGGACGTCAGCCTGGGCGGCGTCGCGGCCCCGGCGGCCGGGATCCGGGGCGTTCACGCCCTGCTGCTGGGTGTTCTGATCGACTGTCATGCTCGTGGGGTCCTGGTGGGCGGAGAAAGTGTGGACAGCGACGGAGCCGACAGCCTTGAGGCCCGCGGCCCCCTGGCCCGACGCGAGCGCTCCTGGTCGACCACCTCCGGGAGTAAATGTCGACTCATTCACAAGTCGTCTTACCTCCTTGGCGACCAGGGAACTTCTAGACAGGTCAGCGTGGCACTATGCCGACGGTTGGCGACTCTATGGCGTGTCGGCGGTTCGCAGCAACACAATCCGGCGGAGACGGCACGATGTGTCGGTAAGCGAGCACATGCTTGTCAAGGGCGCACGGGGGTCGCGCGTAAGGTTTCACCGGTGGGCGAATCGGTTAAACGGTCACGATCACGGCGAGTTGACGCCCTGTCGGGCCGCCGGCGACCAGGCCGGGGACGTAACCGGGAACACGTCACCGGCCGACCCCCGGAGTCGGGGGTCGGCCGGTGACGTGCGTCGGGTCACGTTGACGTCTGCCGTTGACACGACCGGCTCCCGGTCGGCAGGCGCCCTGACCGCCCACCGTCCGGGAGTCGCGCCGGTGCGTAGGGAATCAGCCGAGCAGGTCGGCCGGTTCGACCTGGTCCAGGCCGTGCGCCTCGGCGACCGGACCGTAGACGACCTTGCCGTCGTGGGTGTTGAGGCCCTTGGCCAGCGCCGGGTCGCGGCGCAGCGCCTCCACCCAGCCGCGGTTGGCGAGTTCGACGATGTAGGGCATCGTCGCGTTGGTCAGCGCGTAGGTCGAGGTGTTGGGCACCGCGCCGGGCATGTTGGCCACGCAGTAGAAGACCGAGTCGTGGACCTTGAAGGTCGGCTCGGCGTGCGTGGTGGGACGGGAGTCCTCGAAGCAGCCGCCCTGGTCGATCGCGATGTCGACAAGGACACTTCCCGGCTTCATCCGGGACACCAGCTCGTTGGTGACCAGCTTCGGGGCCTTGGCGCCCGGGATGAGCACGGCGCCGATGACCAGGTCGGCCTCCAGGACGGCGCGCTCGAGCTCGAAGGCGTTGGAGGCGATCGGGCGCACCTTCGTGCCGAAGATGCGGTCGGCCTCGCGCAGCTTGTTGATGTCACGGTCGAGCAGGGTCACGTGGAAGCCCATGCCGACGGCGATCTGGGTGGCGTTCCAGCCGGAGACACCGCCGCCGATCACCACCGCACGGCCCGCGTGCACGCCGGGCACACCGCCGGGCAGCACACCGCGGCCACCGGCGGAGGCCATCAGGTGGTAGGCGCCGACCTGCGGGGCGATACGGCCGGCCACCTCGGACATCGGGGCGAGCAGCGGCAGCGCGCGGTTCGCGGTCTCGACGGTCTCGTAGGCGATGGCGGTCGTACCGGACTCCAGGAGCGCGTCGGTGCACTCGCGGGAGGCGGCCAGGTGCAGGTAGGTGAAGAGGATCTGGTCCTTGCGGAGGCGGTGGTACTCCTCCGCGATGGGCTCCTTCACCTTCAGCAGCAGATCAGCGGTGGCCCACACCTCGTCCGCGGTGCCGAGGATGGTGGCACCGGCGGCTGTGTACTCCTCGTCTCCGATCGAGGAGCCGACTCCGGCGCCCTGCTCCACGTAGACCTGGTGGCCGTTGCGGACGAGTTCGTTCACGCCGGCCGGGGTGATGGCCACGCGGAACTCGTTGTTCTTGACCTCGCGGGGGATACCGACCTTCACGTCGATCACGGTCCTTGCTCTGGGGGTGCTGGTCGCGCCGCGCATCTGGCGAGTGCCCCGCTTTCCCGTGTTGCCCCACTTCACGCACCGATCGAGTACATGTGGGTACTCACCGGTACATGACGGGAAACAAGCGCTTACAAGGGGAATGCCGGAAGGCAGCCGGGATGACCACGACGCAGCCAGTCTAATGAAGGATCTGCTCGTGTCTAGCCTTGCAAAGGGTCAATCTTTCTCGATCTAGCCATGGATTTCGTAGGTCGAGCCCCACGTGTCCTGCTACGGACCGGACGAATCGGCCGTATCGCTCGCCTCGCCGGCGGCCTCAGCGGGCGCCGCGCCGCGCTCGCGGTCCCGGCCGCCCACGCCGCCGGCCGCCTCGGCGTCCAGTTCGGCGAGGAGCCGGTCGGCCCGGGCCCGGTGCCCCGCCGCGGTCGCGAACTCGCCCAACCGGTCACAGGTGTCCGCCAGCCGCAGGCTCAGTGCCGCCCGCAGCCGCCCGTCGCCGGCGCGGACCGCCCACTCCAGTGCCTCGTAGCAGGTCCGCAGGGAGTCCTCCGGACGTCCCGCGTACTCCTGCACCCTCGCCAGCTCGCCCAGCGCGCGGGCGCAGCCCTGCGGATCCCGTAGCCGTCGGTGGCCGGCGAAGGCCGCCCGCCAGGCGCCGAGCGCCTGCGCCCACTGCCCCGAGTACATCCGCACCGCGCCCAGCCGCCCGTACAGCCGGGTGGTGACGCCCACGTCGTCCCTGGTCTGGGCGAGCGCCAGCGCCCGGTCGAACCAGTCGGCGGCCCGCTGCCAGTCCTCCAGCTCCGCGTACGCGCAGCCCATCGAGTCCATCGCGCGGACGGCGGCCTCGTGCCAGCCCTCGCCGTCCGCGCGGGCGGCCTCCAGGGCGGCCCGGTAGCGCGCCAGGGCGTCCGGGAGGCGCCCGCAGCCGGCGTCCAGGTCGCCGAGGTTGAGCAGCGCGGCGGCTTTCTCCCGGTGCAGCCCCCGCCGCTCGGCCACGTCCAGCACAAGCTGGTGCAGCCGGTAGCGTTCGGGCGCGGCCTCCTCGGGGCTCCGGTGCGCCTCCAGGGCGCGGGCGAGGGCGGCGAGGTAGCGGCGGGCCAGGGTGTCCAGGTCGCCGCCGGCGACGACCTGCCGTGCCGCGGCGACCAGCGCGGGCAGTCGCCCGTCCAGCCAGCGGCGGGCCGCCTCGGCGGTGTCGAAGCGCATCGCCTTCGGCTCGGCCGCCAGCGTGCGGCGGTCCTCGGAGTCGGCCGGTTCGGTCACCGCCCGGCAGTTGTGCAGCAGCCGTACCGTGCGCTCCAGCATCCGGGCGCTGGCCAGCAGCACGTCGGCCGGCTTCTCCGCGCGTGCGAGTTCGGCGCGCAGCAGGGGGTCCAGGCAGCCGGGCACCTCGAACGCGCCGTCGCCGAGGGGGCGCAGCAACCCGGTCGCCGCGAACTCCTCGACCGCGGCGCGTGCGGCCGGCACCGAGCAGCCGGCGAGCGCGGACGCGGTGTGCGCGTCCACCAGCCCGCCCGGCGCGAGCGGCAGCAGCCGCAGCATCCGCGCCGGCGCCGGAGGCAGGGAGTCGAGCAGCAGGCCGAACGCGCGGGGCAGCGGTCCGCTCTCCTCGCGGGCCTCCATGGCGCGCGCCGCGTCGAGGACCGAGGCCTGCGGGTGGGCGGCGAGCCAGCCCGCGGCCAGCGTCAGCGCGGCCGGCAGGCGCCCGCACAGTTCGGCGAGGCGTTCGGCCGCGCGGGGGTCGACGGTGATTCTGATCTCGCCGCCGGAGCGGCGGGCGAGCAGGGTGCGCGCGGCGTCGCCGTCCAGGCCGCCGAGCGTGCAGGGCCGGACGTCGGGCACGCCCGTCAGCGGGCCCTCGGCGGTGACCACGACAAGGCAGCCACGGGTCTCCGGCAGGATCTCCACGACCTGCTCGGCGGCGGCCACGTCGTCGAGCAGCAGCAGCGCGCGCCGCTCCCGCAGGGTCACCCGCAGCAGTTCGGTGAGTTCGTCCTCGCCGGCGCCGGCGGGCGCCGGGACGCCCACGGCGTCGAGCAGGTCGCGGGCGATCCGCTCCAGCGGGACGACTCCGCCGCCGGGGTCGGTCAGCCTGGCCCGCAGGATCCCGTCCGGGTAGTCCCCGGCGACACGAGCGGCGAACTCCTCCGCCAGCGCGGTGCGGCCCGAGCCGGGGCGGCCGGCGATCAGCAGCACCCGGCAGCGGGCGGCGGGGCGGCCGGCCAGCGTGTCCAGCCCGGCGCGCTCGACATCGGCCGTCAGGTCGGCCAGCTCGCGCCGGCGGCCCGTCCATCCTTCTCGTCCGGCAGCCGCCCCGGGGACGCTGCTGTGCACCGCCTGATCCGTCACGGACCGAGCCTAGTCCAGGGCTCCGGACGCCCGCCCGTACGACAGGCGTGGAAGTCACCTCATCGGATCAACGTCCGCCGTCCCGTTGCCAGCGGGACGCGCGTCCCGTTACCGGGGGCCGCGCGTCCCGCCGCCGGGGCCGCGGTTCAGTACGGGCGGGCCGGCCAGGGCGCCTCGGCCTCCCGCAGCGCGTCCAGGTCGCCCTGGGCGCGGGCGGCGCCGACCGCCAGCACCCCGGCGACCAGGCAGCTGTTGTGCAGGTCGCCCGCGAGCACCCCGCGCACCAACTCGGCCAACGGGACCCGGCCGGTCTCCATGTCCGCCTCCTCGGCGTGGCCGACGTACCGCTCGCCGTCGGCGTCGGCCAGGTCGCGGGCGAGGAAGATCCGCACGGCCTCGTCGGAACCGCCCGGCGTGGTGTAGAGGTCGACCAGCACCCGCCAGTCGGCGGCCTTGACGTGCGCCTCCTCGTACAGCTCCCGCTGCACGGCGTGCAGCGGGTTCTCGCCGGGCACGTCGAGCAGGCCGGCCGGCAGCTCCCAGAGCTTGTGCCGGACCGGGTGCCGGTACTGGCGCAGCACCAGCACCCGGTCGTGCTCGTCGAGCGCGAGCACCGCGACGGAACCCGGGTGGGCCTGGTAGTCGCGTTCCATGACGCCGCCGTCGGGCATCTCCACCCGGTCGGTGACCATGCTGGTCTTGGCGCCGGTGAACGGGGTGCTGCTGGCCAGGAC
>NZ_WMLF01000345.1 GCF_014156695.1 Streptomyces durbertensis
GTCTTTCGACCGGTCAGAGGGGGTTTTCCACTCCTGTGGCGGCGCCAGGATTCGAACCTGGGAAGGCTGAGCCGGCAGATTTACAGTCCGCGCGTGGAGAGTGCAGTAACCAGCACCAACGCTCGCAGACAAGCTCCGGGCCCCACAGCCACCCCGTAGCGACTCCGCTGACAGGTAGCCGCAAACGGGGTGCTAAGTCTGTAGCGGTGGTGTGAGATGTAGGGGTGAACCTACGACTGAAAGACCGACTGCGTCACCCGGCAGCGCGCGTCTCACTGATCACCGTGGGACTTATGCTTTTCGTGTTCGCAATCTGGCGACTTCCCTGGTGGCTCGACGAGAGTCACCTTTCAGAAGCAACACCGGGGTCCGCCGCAGTCGTGACAGGAATGCGTACGGCACTGGTAGCTGTAGGCGCAGGCATAATAGCCGCCCTGGGCCTTTTCTATACAGATCGCAACCTTAAACATTCGAGAGCCGTCCTAGAGCACTCACAAAAGACATCCATTGAACAGGCCGAGCTAACCAGAGCGTCACTAGCCGTGACCGAGAGAACGGCGCAGAAGCAGGCCGACCTCACATCGGAGCAACAAGTCAATGATCGATACGTAAAGGCGATCGAACTCCTGTCTTCAGAGCGACCCACGAGCCGCCTGGGCGGGCTGTACGCACTTGAGCGAATAATGAAGGACTCGCCAAAGGATCACGACACCATCGTGAAGGTCCTGGCGGCATTCGTGCGCCAGTTTGCCGTCGAACCGACCGACCCACCAGAACCCAGCGGTACGGGATCACGCCGACCCGCCGCCGACGTTCAAGCCGCCCTGAATATAATCGGCCACAGGCCAACCAGAAACGAGGATTTCGAAATTGACCTGAGGCACTCATACCTTCATGGCTGCGAACTCACAAACTGCAACTTCGCCAAGGTTGACTTCTCGGGATCCACCCTAGACAACTCCTTTCTAACCGCAGTAGATTTCTCACAGGCGAATTTCTTCAAGGCGAGCTTTTTCAACTCTAGCTGGGACCGCGTTAACATGAGGTCGACCTTTCTAAACGACGCCCACTTTCGCGAGCTGTTTGCCTATAGTCGAATAGACCTGTCCCACGCACAGGCGGCCTTTACTGACTGGTCAGGCTCGCAGTTCTCCATGGGCTTGAACCTCAAAGACGCCTACTTGCGCGAAGCTGTATTCTCAGAGTGCAGCGGACTTTCACCTGCGATGGTCATGGAGGCCGAAGATTTGAAAGGTGCCTCATTCTCCGACTCCATCCTTTCGGATCAGCGCTTGACCGAAAGAATTGCTGGCAATGACTGATCGTCGATCAGTCTCTCATTCCCGAGGGAGGGCGAATCGGACGCGTGCGCGTCTACGCTGATATCATGCACGCCGCCTTAAGAACGGAGAGTGCTCCGCAGATGGGACCGAAGACAACCAAGGTCTACGAGACGCTTCTTACGCGGCTCGCGTCGGGCGAGTACGCCCCCGGCGACAAGCTCCCCTCGGAACGGACGCTTGTGGAGGAACTCAGCATCGGGCGTACGGCCCTGCGGCAGGTGCTCACTCGCCTCGTCTCCGAAGGGAAGTTGGAGGTTCGGGGACGGAGTTCGTACCGGGTGCCGGGTGCGGTGAGCGTTCAGCAGCCGGAGGGGGTGGAGCCCTGGCGCGTCCACGGTGAGCGCGACGTGTACGACAACCGGTGGGTCAAGCTTCAGCTCTGGGACGTGGAGCCGCCCGGGTTGAAGCGGTTCGAGCATCACGTCGTGAGGCTGCACCACGTCGCGATCACAGCGGTCCTGGACGACCGGGACCGTGTGCTGATGATGTGGCGGTACCGCTTCGTTCCGCAGCAGTTCGGTTGGGAGCTTCCCGGCGGCATCGTGGATGAGGGCGAGGACCCTGCGGAGACGGCGCTGCGGGAGGTTGTGGAGGAGACGGGCTGGCGACCGAAGTCGCTTGAGCACGTGGTCACCTACCAACCGATGGTCGGCATGGTCGACTCGCCGCACGAAATCTTCGTCGGTCATGGAGCTGAGCAGGTCGGTTCTCCGACAGATCTGGAAGAGGCCGGCCACATCGAGTGGGTTCCGCTGGCCGACATTCCCGGGCTCATGGCTCGCGGTGAGTTGATGGGTTCCGGGACCCTCGTGGCTCTGCTCCACATCCTGGCGAACCGCGGCAAGCCGGGAGTCACAGCCGTGCGCTGAGCAGGTCGACGCGACGGCGTTGCCGCACCGATCCGGTGCGGCTCGCCAGCAGTCGCGCCTGTCTCACGTGGGTGCTCGCTT
This sequence comes from Streptomyces durbertensis, assembly GCF_014156695.1. Taxonomy (GTDB): domain Bacteria; phylum Actinomycetota; class Actinomycetes; order Streptomycetales; family Streptomycetaceae; genus Streptomyces; species Streptomyces durbertensis. The sequence continues at coordinate 2,294 of NZ_WMLF01000345.1, forward strand.
CGCCGTATTCGGCTCGTGCCAGGTGAGCTTGGGCGAGGTCAGCGTGCATCCCGGCCTGCGCTCGGACGAACGTCGGGTCGGCGACTTCCAAGGCGGCATAGAGGCTGGTCACCGCTTCTTCGTCACCCAGTAAGGCGAGGACGTTGCCGCGCCAGCGAGACAGATGGGCGTCGTTGAGGAAGATGCTCAGCATGTCGGGGTCCCGGTCTTCGGGGCCCGGCGGGATGCTCGCCGTGGCCGCATCCAGCGCACGCCGGCAGTCATCGGCCATTCCCGGAACGTGGGCGCACATCTCCGCTTCAGCGGCGTGCAGCCAGGCACGGAGCCGCGGCGTTCCTGCCGTCCCCAGAGTGCGCTGCGCGTCGCGAACCAGCTCGATCCCGAGTGCTGGCCGACCGGCCTCACACAACACGTATGCCTGCTCCGCCATGGCGTGGGCGAGGTACATGGGCGACTCGGCGTCGCGCGCCGCTCGTTTCGCCAACTCGTAATGCCGCCAGGCTCGCTCCACGGCGCCCGAGTCGATCGCCTGCCACGCCGCCAGGGTCGACGCTCCGGCGAGCGCGAGGGCCACGGGCCGGCGCGTGTTCGGCAGCACGGCGAAGTTCAGCGCGTCCTCAAGCCGGGCCAGGTGGCCCGTCATCTGGTCGACAAGGCCGGACGCCCCGAGTTGGCGATCCATGGTGCGCAACAACTCGGTCTGGTCGTTGAACGCCTTCACCATGGATTCGCTGACGCTCGTGGCCGAGTCAATCCGGCTCAACAGCTCGTCGTAGCCGTCGGCAGCAGGTGGGCCGCCGACGTTCGCGCCGCCCCTCAACTCGGCGTCCGTCGCTCCGAGCAGGCGACGCAGGATCTCGGCGTAGCGGTCGGAGATGGTGCGCTTCCCGTTCTCCCACTCCGAGACGTACACCCGCAGACTCGCGGTCGACGCGACGTCGGTGAGGTGCCGTCGGGCGTACTGCTCGATCTCGCGAACCAGCCGCTCCTGCGACCAGCCGCGCGCGGCTCGCGCACCTCGAAGTCCTGAACTCACAGGCCACCGCCCGGCGTTGGTTCCGGTCACTGCCTTCTCATGATGCCTCACATCTCCGCAGGTCAACAGGGGTTAACAGGCCCGTTGTTAAGCGCTGTTGGCTACCGGGACCCCCTCTCCCAGCGGTCTTCTGGAGGGGCAGCACAGGGAGCGGACGCCACCCGAAATGGCGAACCAGCTTGACTCTGGTGCGCACCAGATGCACTCTACTGGTGCGCACCAGTTCTCCGGAGCTGGCTCCGGTTCCTGGTGCGCGGAACGACCCCGCCGGATGCGCTTACACGCGCTCCGAGCGGCAGGGGAGACGTAGAAGTCCGTCGTCTTCACGGATCGATCGGTGTCACCGGCTAAGCCGCTGGTCTGACCCTCGGGCGCGGTCCCAGGGAACGGAGCACGGGAACCCCGGTGATTGGGCTGCACCCGGTCCATGACACCCGCGAGGGATGGGAGGCGCCGTTCAGCGAGTGACGTCTGAGCGGCTCGGCAACGGCGCGCCGTCGGAGGGAGGCGGAGCAAGGCGCGTCCGGAGCCGCGAGACATCAAGTCGATTCCCTGCGACCACGGGAGTTCGGTGTGAACCGACGACATACCAGGGGTGCCGCGAGAACGGACCGACCAGCGGCACCCCTTCAGCTTGCAGGTCCGATTCCTGGTTTCGCAGCGCTGACGCTGCGGCCGGCTGCCTCTCTCGCCCGTCCGTCCCCACTCTGCGTGGGCGGCGTACGGGCGGGAGTGCGGGGAGCCGGGGCCGGTGTCACCGGCCGGTTTCCATCACCAACGACACGTCAGGAGCGCCATGTTCGACACGAAGTCGCAGCAGCAGACCGACCTGACCACGCCCGACGCGGTTGCGCGGAGCCAGCGGATCTACGACCGCATCGAGTCCGGTGAGTGCGAGGACGCCATCGCGGAGTTGAACGCCGCCCACGGCACCGACGAGCGCGACTGAACCGAGCACCACCCACACACGACGGCAAGCGGCTCCGGTGCTGGCACACCGGAGCCGCCTTCTTCGGGCCGTTCACAGCGAAAGGGACACGACCCAATGAGGCACATCGTCACCGTCGCGACCGCTGTTACCGCGTTCGCCGACTGGATCGCACCGACGGACGCGGAACTGGACGCGATCGAGCAGGAGATGCCGGCCATCCTGGCGGAGGTCGACCTGCTGGACGCGCACATCATCACGCTTGACCGCACCCCGACCGAGCTGGACACCCAGCGCATGCGCCGGGCCAACCGCCGGGCGCTCGCCGCCCGACGCGCGCTGGCCAACCGCGCCGCCGGTGCGACGCAGTCCGGGGGTGCGGCATGAGCACCCTGCTCCCCACCCTCGCCGCCGCCGCGCCGGTGGCGGCCGGTTGGTCGGTGCACTCGGTGTGGCTGCGGCGTCAGTTGCACCGTGCTCGCCGGGACCCGCTGACCGGTCTCCCCACCCGGGCGGCGTTCGAGCGGCAGGCGGCGCGGCTGGTGGCCCGTCGTCCGGCGGTGGTGCTGGTCATCGATCTGGACGGCTTCAAGCACCTGAACGACCACCACGGCCACTCTGCCGGCGACGCCGTCCTGAGGGGCACCGCGTCCGCCCTCGCCGAACTCACCGACACGCTCGCGGACCGGCGCGGCGCCGTGGTGGCGCGTCTCGGCGGGGATGAGTTCGCCGCCGCTCTGCCCCTCCCGGATCCGGTCGCGGTGCCGTGGCTGCTGCGCGGCCTCCACGACTGCCTGTGCGCGCCGCTGTGGCGCGACGGGCACACGGTGTCCGTCGGCGCCTCCATCGGCGCCTGCCTGACCGCCGACCTTCCCGCCCCGGGTCTGTCGCTGGCGCTGCGGCGGGCGGATGAGGCCATGTACACCGCGAAGCGCGGCGGGGGCGGCTGGTATGTCGCCGACGGACCCGCTCCGACCCGGTCGACGGCCAACGGCCGCCGCGCCGGCCGCCGAGGCACCCACCACCACAGCGCGGTGCCGGGTGGTGAGGCGTCATGACCGGCAAGCAGCTGACCCGGCCGCAGAAGATCGTCCTTGGTGTGGCGTTCGTGCCGATGCTGGCCACCGGCATCGGGGGCGGTATCGGCACCTACACCAACATCGCCGCCGCCTACGGCGACGGAACGGCCGTCGGCGCGGTCGCCGCAGGCGAGGGTGCCACCGCTGTTCTCGCGCTGGTGCTGCTCGGGTTGACCATGCTCGGCCAGTCCGCGCCGGCCGTGATCCGGGCCGGGTTGTGGCTGTTGCCGGCCGCCGCGTCCGCGATGGCGGTCACCGCCGCCGACAGCCTCGGCCAGCAAGTCGTCTACGGCCTCACGCCCATGGGCATGACCGCCGCCGCAGAAGGCATGGCGTTCCTCGCCCGCCGCATCGTGGTCCACCAGGCCGGCCGAGACGTCGAAGCAGAAGCCCGCGCCGCCGACCTCCAGGATCACCGCGGCCGGGGTGCCCACACCGCTGGAGGGGTCGGTGAGGTAGTTCTCCAGCAGGCGGGCGGAGAGGCGTCCGCCCTCCTCTGCGCCGAGGCCGAACGGGCAGCGGTAGCC
>NZ_WMLF01000346.1 GCF_014156695.1 Streptomyces durbertensis
CGGCAGCGCCGACCCCACTCCCGGCACCGACCCCACTCCCGGCACCGACACCACGCCGGACGGCGACGCCGCCGGCGCGGTGAGGGGGTAGCCGTGAAGCCCGTCGACCCCCGGCTGCTGCGGCACGCCCGCGCCACCAGGTTCTTCCTGCTCGTCTCGGTGGTGCTCGGGCTGGCCGGCGCCGGGCTGGTCATCGCCCAGGCGATGCTGCTCGCGGACGTGATCGTCCGCGCCTTCCAGGGCGGCGCGGCGGCGACCGAGCTGTATCCGACGCTCGCCGCGCTCGCCGCCGTGGCCCTCGGCCGCGCGGCGGTCGTCTGGCTCACCGAACTGGCCGCGCACCGGGCAAGCGCCTCGGTCAAGTCGCAACTGCGGCTGCGCCTCCTCGCGCACGCCGCCGCCCTCGGCCCGTCGGCCGCCACACGGCAGCGCACCGGCGAACTGACGGCGCTCGCCACCCGGGGAATCGACGCGCTCGACGACTACTTCGGCCGCTACCTGCCACAACTGGGCCTGGCCGCGACCGTACCCGTCGCTGTCCTGGCCCGGATCGTCACCGACGACTGGATCTCGGCGCTCACCATCGTGGTGACGCTGCCACTGATCCCGATCTTCATGGTGCTCATCGGCTGGGCCACCGAGTCCCGCGTCAACCGGCAGTGGCGCATGCTGAGCCGGCTCTCCCACCACTTCCTGGACGTCGTCGCCGGGCTGCCCACGCTGCGCGTCTTCGGCCGCGCCAAGGCGCAGGCGGAGAGCATCCGGGCGGTCACCGGCGAGTACCGCCGGGCGACGATGCGCACCCTGCGCGTCGCGTTCCTCTCCTCCTTCGCCCTGGAACTGCTGGCGACGATCTCCGTCGCACTGGTCGCCGTCGGCATCGGCACCCGGCTCGTCTACGGCCAACTCGACCTCTACACCGGCCTGGTGGTGCTCATCCTCGCGCCCGAGGCGTACCTGCCGCTGCGGCAGGTCGGCGCCCGCTACCACGCGGCGGCGGAGGGACTGGCCGCCGCCGACCGGGTCTTCGAGGTGCTGGAGACCCCGCCGCCGGCCGACGGCTCGCGGCCCGCCCCGACCGGCCGGGGCTTCGCCGTCACCGACCTTGTCGTCCGCCACCCCGGCCGGACCGCCGACTCCCTGCCCGCGACGACACTCCGCGTGGCACCCGGCGAGACCGTCGCCCTCACCGGCCCCTCCGGCGCCGGCAAGTCCACGCTGGTCAACGCCGTCCTCGGCTTCGCCGAACCCGCCGAGGGCCGGGTGCTCGTCGGCGACACCGACCTGCGCGACATCAACCGAGCCGACTGGCACCGGCAGATCGCCTGGGTCCCCCAGCACCCCGCGCTGCTCGCCGGCACCGTCGCCGACAACGTCCGCCTCGCCCGCCCCGAGGCCACCGACGCCGAGGTCGCCGCCGCCCTGCGGAACGCCGCCGCCGACGACCTCGACCCCGCGCTCACCCTCGGCGACGGCGGCGCCGGACTCTCCGCCGGCCAGCGCCAACGCGTCGCGCTCGCACGGGCGTTCCTCGCCGACCGGCCGGTGCTGCTGCTCGACGAGCCGACGGCGGCACTGGACGGCGCCACCGAGACCGCCGTCGTCGACGCCGTACGCCGCCTCACCGAGGGCCGGACGGTGCTGCTTGTCGTCCACCGCCCGGCGCTGCTCGCGCTCGCCGACCGCACGGTCGCCCTGCCACCTCCCGCCCGGCCGGTCCCGTCGGCCGGGGCCGCGCAGGCCCCCGCCGAGTCGCACGACGGGCGCGCCGACACCCTCGCCGACACCCTCGCCCCGGCTCCCGAACGCCCGGCGGCCCCGGGCCCGGCCGACGCGGTCGCCCCGGAGCGCCCGGACGCCGACGACACCCTGGTCGCCGACGACGCCTCGGAGGCCTTGGCCGCCCGCACGGCACCGCACACCGGCGCCGCCGCAACCGGCGGACACCTGCGGCGGGTCCGCGAGGCCGGGCTGCGCCGACGTGGCCGGCTGCTGCTCGCCGGGACGTTGGGCGTGCTCGCGCTCGCCAGCGCCGTCGGGCTGATGGCCGTCTCCGGCTGGCTCATCTCCCGGGCGTCCGAACAGCCCCCGATCCTCTACCTGATGGTCGCCGTCACCGCGACGCGCGCGTTCGGCATCGGCCGGGCCGTGTTCCGCTACGCCGAGCGGCTGGTCTCCCACGACGCCGTGCTGCGGATCCTGGAAGACGTACGGGTGCGGGTGTTCCGCCGGCTGGAGCGGCTGGCGCCGGCCGGGCTGCGGCACCGCCGGCGCGGTGACCTGCTCAGCCGCCTGGTCTCGGACGTCGACGCCTACCAGGACTACTTCCTGCGGTGGCTGCTGCCGGCGGCGGCCGCCGGCGCGGTCTCGCTCCTCGCCGTCGGCTTCACCGGCTGGCTGCTGCCCGAGGCGGGTCTCGCGCTGGCCGCCGGACTGGCGGTGGCGGGCCTCGCGGTCCCGCTGCTGACCTCCCTCGTCGCCCGCCGCACCGAGCGTGAACTCGCGCCCCAACGAGGCGCTCTGACGACCCACACCGTCGACCTGCTCACCGGCACCGGCGAGTTGACCGTGGCCGGCGCGCTGCCCGCCGTCACCGACCGGGTCCGTCGCGCCGACGCCCGGCTGACCGGCATCGCCGGCCGTTCCGCCGCCGTCGTCGCGCTCGCCGGCGCGCTCACCGCGCTCGCCGCCGGGCTGACCGTCACGGCCGCGGCCTTCCTCGGCGCCCAGGCCGTGCACGCCGGCCGGCTGGAGGGCGTCTGGCTCGCGGTGGTCGTCCTCACCCCGCTCGCCGCGTTCGAAGCGGTCACCGACCTGCCGCAGGCCGTCCGCCACCGGCAGCGGGTGCGACGCGCCGCCGCGCGCGTCCACGAGGTGCTCGACGCCCCCGAGCCGGTCGCCGAGCCGGCCGTCCCGGCCGATCCGCCCGCCTCGCCCTTTCCGCTGGTCCTGGACAAGCTCACCGTCCGTCACCCGGGCGCCGCCCGGCCCGCCCTCCTCGATCTCGACCTCATCCTGACCGAGGGCCGTCGGGTGGCCGTCGTCGGCCGCTCCGGCGCAGGCAAGACCAGCCTCGCCCACGCCCTGCTCCGCTTCCTCGACGCGGAGTCCGGCGACCACCTGCTCGGCGGGGTTCCGGCGAGCACGCTGGACTCCGACGCGGTACGCCGCCACGTCGGACTCTGCGCCCAGGACGCCCACCTCTTCGACAGCACCCTCCGGGAGAACCTGCGCCTCGCCCTCCCGGACCCCGCCGGCGCCACAGACGACACCCTCCGGCAGGCGCTGGCGCGGGCCCGCCTCCTGACCTGGGTGGACAGCCTGCCGCAGGGTCTGGACACCCCGGTCGGGGAACACGGCGCCCGCCTCTCCGGCGGACAGCGCCAACGCCTCTCGCTGGCGAGGGCGTTGCTCGCCGACTTCCCCGTCCTGGTGCTCGACGAGCCCGCCGAACACCTCGACCTGGCCACCGCCGACGCCCTCACCGCCGACCTCCTCGCCGCCACTGAGGGCCGCGCGACGGTCCTCATCACCCACCGGCTGGCCGGCTTGGAGGCCGTCGACGAGATCCTGGTACTCGACGCCGGACGCGTCGTCCAACGCGGCGGCTACGCCGAACTGACGCTCACCGACGGCCCGTTCCGCGCCATGCTGGAGACCGAGCGGGCCGCCGACGTCCTGCTGACCGCCTGAACGGGTTGGCGCGGCGGCCCCCCGGCGGGCAAGATCGGTGCCGACGGGGGCGTGGCGGAGCGCGTCCCCGGGCGGTCCGCCGGACGGGGAGGCGGTGGCGCCGCCCTTCGCCGACATCTGTCCTCCGTTGACGCGAGGACGTGCTCCCCGGGGAGGACTGCTGTGAGCGGCAAGGTCGAGACGCACGAGTTCCAGGCCGAGTCACGTCAGCTGTTGCAGCTGGTGGTGCACTCGATCTACTCCAACAAGGACGTCTTCCTGCGCGAGTTGATCTCCAACGCCTCCGACGCCCTGGACAAGCTGCGGCTGGAGTCGCTGCGCGACGGCGACCTCGACGCGGACACCTCGGACCCGCACATCGCGCTGGAGACCGACCCCGAGGCCCGCACCCTGACCGTGCGGGACAACGGCATCGGCATGTCGCGCGAGGAGGTGAAGGGTCTCATCGGCACCATCGCCAAGTCCGGCACCGCGGAGTTCGTCCGCAGGCTGAAGGAGGCGAACGCGAACAAGGACGCCGCCGCCTCCGCCGACCTCATCGGCAGCTTCGGCGTCGGCTTCTACTCCAGCTTCATGGTCGCGGACAAGGTCACCCTGGTCACCCGGCGGGCCGGTGAGCGGAAGGGCACCCGCTGGGAGTCCACCGGCGAGGGCACCTACGAGCTGGAGGCCCTCGACGAGGCCCCGCAGGGCACCTCGGTCACCCTCCACCTCAAGCCCACCGACACCGAGGACCACCTCTACGACTACACCGACGTCAACCGGCTGCGCCAGATCGTCCGCAGGCACTCGGACTTCATCCCCTGGCCGGTCCGGACGACGGTGGAAAGCCCCGCCCCCGCGACGTCCGCGAACGACGCCGAGGACGGCGACACGACCGCCACCGAGCGGACCGTCGAGACCCTCAACTCCATGAAGGCGCTCTGGGCCCGCCCCCAGAGCGAGATCACGGAGGAGGAGTACAAGGAGTTCTACAAGCACGTCAGCCACGACTGGTCGGACCCGCTGGAGACCATCCACACCCGCGCCGAGGGGACGTTCGAGTACCAGGCGGTGCTCTTCATCCCCTCCCACGCGCCGCTGGACCTCTACCAGCAGGGCGGCCGCCGCGGCGTGCACCTGTACGTGCGGCGCGTCTTCATCATGGACGACTGCACCTCGCTGCTCCCGAACTACCTGCGGTTCGTCAAGGGCGTCGTCGACGCGCAGGACCTGTCGCTCAACGTCTCCCGCGAGGCGCTGCAGCAGGACCGGCAGATCCAGCTCATGCACCGCAGGCTGGTCAAGAAGATCCTCTCCACCGTGAAGGAGCTGCGGACCAAGGACAACGAGCGCTACCGGACCTTCTGGCGGGAGTTCGGCCCGGCGATGAAGGAGGGCCTGCTCTCCGACACCGACAACCGGGAGACGCTGCTCGACCTCGCCTCCTTCCCCAGCACCCACGACCCCGAGCAGCAGACCAGCCTGCGCGACTACGTGTCCCGGATGAAGGACGGCCAGGAGCACGTCTACTACCTCACCGGCGAGTCCCGCGCCCGGCTGGAGAACAGCCCGCACATCGAGGCGTTCCGGGCGAAGGGCTACGAGGTGCTGCTGCTCACCGACCCGGTCGACGAGGTGTGGGTGGAGCAGGTCCGCGAGTTCGACGGCACCCCGCTCCGGTCCATCGCCAAGGGCCAGGTCGACCTGGACGGCGACGCCGACGACAAGGACCGCGCCGAGGAAAAGCAGCGCGCCGACGACTTCGAGCCGCTGCTCGCCCGGCTCCGCGACGCCCTCAGCGACGACGTCAAGGACGTACGCCTCTCCAGCCGCCTCACCACCTCCCCCGCCTGCGTCGTCGGCGACGCCCACGACATCACCCCCAACCTGGAGAAGATGTACCGGGCCATGGGCCAGGAACTTCCCCCCGTGAAGCGCATCCTGGAACTCAACCCCGACCACCCGCTGGTGGCCCGCCTCAAGGACACCCACGCCGCCGACGCCGAGGACCCGGCCCTCGCGGAGACCGCCGAACTCCTCCACGGCATGGCCCTGCTGGCCGAAGGCGGCGAACTCGCCGACCCCACCCGCTTCACCCGTCTCCTCGCCGACCGCCTGGCCACCACCCTCTGACGCCCGCCCGGAGGGCCGGGGCCGCGAGCCCCGGCCCTCTCTCTCCTACACC
>NZ_WMLF01000347.1 GCF_014156695.1 Streptomyces durbertensis
CCCCCCGTCCGGGAGCCCCCAAGCCGGCCCCGGAGACCCCCAAGAGCACCGCGCCCAAGCCGGGCGGCGCCGCGCCGAAGCCCGCTTCCGCGCCGCGTCCCGGCCCGGCGAAGCCGGAGTTCACCTCCCCCGCGCCGGCCGCGCAGCAGCGCCCGCAGGCCGCGCCGCGGCCCGGTGGTGCGCCCAAGCCCGGTGGTGCCAAGCCCGCCGCCGGTGCCGCCAAGCCCGGTGCCGCGCGCCCCGGCGCGCCCAAGCCGGGCGGCGCCCGTCCGGCGGGCCCGCGTCCGGGTAACAACCCCTTCACCTCCGGCGGTTCCACGGGCATGGCCCGGCCGCAGGCTCCGCGCCCCGGAGGCGCGCCCAAGCCGGGCGGCGCACGTCCCGGTGGTCCGGCCGGTCAGGGCGGCCCCCGCCCGCAGGCCCCCGGTGGCGGTCGCGCCACGCCGGGCAACATGCCGCGTCCGCAGGCCGGTCCCGGCCAGGGCGGTCCGCGTCCGGGCGGTGGCAACCGTCCGAACCCGGGCATGATGCCGCAGCGTCCGGCCGCCGGCCCGCGTCCGGGCCCCGGCCGCGGTGGTCCCGGCGGCGGTCCCGGCCGTCCCGGCGGTGCCGGTCGCCCGGGTGGCGGCGGTGGCCGTCCCGGTGGCGGCGGTTTCGCCGGTCGTCCCGGTGGCGGCGGCGGTGGCGGCGGTTTCGCCGGTCGTCCCGGTGGTCCGGGTGGCGGCGGCGGTGGCCGTCCCGGCTTCGCCGGTCGCCCCGGTGGCCCCGGTGGCCGCGGTGGCACGCAGGGCGCCTTCGGCCGTCCCGGCGGTCCGGCCCGTCGCAACCGCAAGTCGAAGCGGCAGCGGCGCCAGGAGTACGAGCAGATGCAGGCGCCGTCCATCGGCGGCGTGATGCTTCCGCGCGGCAAGGGCGAGACGGTCCGTCTCTCCCGCGGCGCCTCGCTCACCGACTTCGCGGAGAAGATCAACGCGAACCCGGCGGCCCTGGTCCAGGTGATGTTCAACCTGGGCGAGATGGTCACCGCGACGCAGTCCGTGTCGGACGAGACGCTGACGCTCCTCGGCGAGGAGATGAACTACACCGTCCAGATCGTCAGCCCGGAGGAGGAGGACCGCGAGCTTCTCGAGTCCTTCGACATCGACTTCGGCGAGAACGAGGGCGGCGAGGAGGCCCTGGTCGCGAGGCCGCCGGTGGTCACCGTCATGGGCCACGTCGACCACGGCAAGACGCGCCTGCTCGACGCCATCCGCAAGACCAACGTCATCGAGGGTGAGGCCGGCGGCATCACCCAGCACATCGGCGCCTACCAGGCGAAGACCGAGGTCAACGGCGAAGAGCGGAAGATCACCTTCATCGACACCCCGGGTCACGAGGCGTTCACCGCCATGCGTGCCCGCGGTGCCAAGTCGACCGACATCGCGATCCTCGTGGTGGCGGCCAACGACGGTGTGATGCCGCAGACGATCGAGGCCCTGAACCACGCCAAGGCGGCCGACGTGCCGATCGTGGTCGCGGTCAACAAGATCGACGTCGAGGGCGCGGACCCGACCAAGGTGCGCGGTCAGCTGACCGAGTACGGCCTGGTGGCCGAGGAGTACGGCGGCGACACCATGTTCGTCGACATCTCCGCCAAGCAGGGCCTGCACATCGACAGCCTGCTGGAGGCCGTGGTCCTCACCGCCGACGCGGCGCTGGACCTGCGGGCCAACCCCGAGCAGGACGCCCAGGGCATCGCGATCGAGGCCCACCTGGACCGTGGCCGCGGCGCCGTCGCCACGGTGCTCGTGCAGCGCGGCACCCTGCGGGTCGGCGACACGATGGTGGCCGGCGACGCCTACGGCCGCGTCCGGGCCATGCTCGACGACAAGGGCAGCAACATCGAGGAAGCCGGTCCCGCGACCCCCGTCCTCGTGCTCGGTCTGACCAACGTGCCCGGTGCCGGCGACAACTTCCTGGTTGTCGACGAGGACCGCACGGCACGCCAGATCGCCGAGAAGCGCGCCGCCCGCGAGCGGAACGCCGCGTTCGCCAAGCGCACCCGCCGGGTCTCCCTGGAAGACCTGGACAAGGTGCTCAAGGCGGGCGAGATCCAGCAGCTCAACCTCATCATCAAGGGCGACGCGTCCGGTTCGGTCGAGGCCCTGGAGTCCTCGCTGCTCCAGCTCGACGTCGGCGAGGAGGTCGACATCCGGGTGCTGCACCGCGGCGTCGGTGCGGTCACCGAGTCGGACATCAACCTGGCCTCCGGCTCGGACGCCATCGTCATCGGCTTCAACGTCCGCGCCGAAGGCCGCGCGACGCAGATGGCCGAGCGCGAGGGCGTCGACGTCCGGTACTACTCGGTCATCTACCAGGCGATCGAGGAGATCGAGGCGGCCCTCAAGGGCATGCTCAAGCCGGAGTACGAAGAGGTCGAGCTGGGCACGGCGGAGATCCGCGAGGTCTTCCGCTCCTCCAAGCTGGGCAACATCGCGGGTGTTCTCATCCGCTCCGGCGAGGTCAAGCGGAACTCCAAGGCGCGCCTGCTGCGGGACGGCAAGGTCGTCGCGGAGAACCTCACCATCGAGGGTCTGCGCCGCTTCAAGGACGACGTCACCGAGATTCGCGAGGGCTTCGAGGGCGGTATCAACCTCGGCGCCTACAACGACATCAAGGTCGACGACGACATCGCCACCTACGAGCTGCGCGAGAAGCCGCGCGGCTGACGGTGACCGGCTCCCGGGGGCGGCCTGGCACTGGCCTGGCCTGGCCAGGGCCCGGCTCGGGACAAAACCCCGTCGATCACGTCGGTGGCGGCGTGTACCGTTCTTGGTGACCGCCCGCCGGCGCCCGGCCGGTGGGGACGAGTCCGTTGCACCCGTTCCGTAACGAACCCGTCGAACCCATGGAACCCGAGGCCTCACGGGTCGGCTTGACCCGCAGTGCATGTACACAGGGACCCTGTCCTTCGACCTGCTGCTCGGCGACGTGCGCTCGCTGAAGCAGAAGCGTTCGGTCGTCCGCCCCCTCGTCGCCGAGCTGCAGCGCAGGTACGCAGTCAGCGCCGCCGAGGTGGGGGACCAGGACCTCCACCGCAGAGCGGTGATCGGCGTCGCGCTTGTCAGCGGCGACGCCGGGCACCTGTCCGACGTACTGGACCGCTGCGAGCGCCTGGTGGCCGCCCGCCCCGAGGTCGAGCTGCTGTCCGTGCGGCGGCGCCTCCACGGGGACGACGACTGACACGACACGCACAAGACCTGACCACCACACAGAGAGAAGTGAGCCGCATGACCGACACCGCGCGGGCACGCAAGCTGGCTGACCGCATCCGGGTCGTCGTCGCTGAGACGCTTCAGCGGCGCATCAAGGACCCGCGGCTCGGCTATGTGACCATCACCGACACCCGGGTGACCGGCGACCTCCGCGAGGCGACCGTCTTCTACACGGTCTACGGCGACGACCAGGAGCGGGAGGCGTCGGCCGCCGCCCTGGAGTCCGCCAAGGGCGTGCTGCGCTCGGAGGTCGGACGGCAGACCGGGGTGCGCTTCACCCCGACGCTGACGTTCGTCCCCGACGCCCTGCCGGAGAACGCCAAGACCATCGACGACCTGCTCGCCAAGGCCAAGGCCTCCGACGAGCAGGTCCGTGAGGCGTCCTCCGGCGCCGCCTACGCCGGCGAGGTCGACCCCTACCGCAAGCCCGCGGCCGAAGGGGAAGAGGACGGCGAGGGCACCGGAGCGTGACCGAGCAGAAGAACGGGAAGCCCGCCCGGGGCGGCGACAGCGCCCCGGACGGCCTGGTCGTCGTCGACAAGCCGGCCGGTTTCACCTCACACGACGTCGTCGCCAAGATGCGCGGCATCGCCCGCACCCGCCGGGTCGGGCACGCCGGCACGCTCGACCCGATGGCCACCGGCGTGCTGGTCCTCGGCATCGGCCGGGCCACCAGGCTGCTGGGCCACCTGGCCCTCACCGAGAAGGAGTACGTGGCGACGGTCCGGCTCGGCCAGAACACCGTCACCGACGACGCCGAGGGCGACCTCACCTCCAGCACCCCGGCCCACGGGCTGAGCCGCGAGGCCGTCGACGCGGCCGTGGCGCTGCAGACCGGCGCCGTCATGCAGGTGCCCTCGAAGGTCAGCGCCGTCAAGGTCGACGGCAAGCGGTCCTACGCGCGGGTGCGCGAGGGCGAGGAGGTGGAGCTGGCCGCCCGGCCGGTCACGATCTCCTCCTTCCTCGTCCACGACGTGCGCGAGGAGCGCGCCGAGGACGGCACCCCGGTCACCGATCTGCTGATCACCGTGACCTGCTCGTCCGGCACCTATGTCCGGGCCATCGCCCGGGACCTCGGCGCGGAGCTGGGCGTCGGCGGGCACCTGACCGCGCTGCGCCGCACCCGCGTCGGGCCGTACGGGGTGGCGGAGGCCCGCACCCTGGAGCAGTTCCAGGAGTCGCTGGAGGTCATGCCGCTGGCCACCGCGGCCGCGAAGGCGTTCCCCCGCTGGGACCTGCCGGAGCGGGAGGCCAAGCTGCTGTGCCACGGGGTGCGGCTGGCGATGCCCGAGCTGCCGGCCGGCCCGGTCGCCGCGTTCGGCCCGGACGGCCGCTTCCTGGCACTTGTGGAGGAGCGCGGCGGCAAGGCGAAGAGCCTGGCGGTCTTCGCCTGAGCGGCCGGCGCCAACCCGCTCCGCGCGTCCCGTGACACGGGGTTCTTGGACCCGGCCGGTGAACCCACCGGCCGGGTCCGGTCGTTTCCCGCCCCCGTCGAGGCGGGGTTTCACCCCAACGAGCGGGCGCTCGGAGTGAACCCCCGGCGCGCCGGGGGGCGCGTTCGCCGAACCGTGCAGTACCACCCGCTCCGCGGGCATACCGTCTCCAGAGCGGCACGGGAGGTTCAGCGACGATGGCAGTACCCGCGGAGCCCGTGCTCTTCCAGCTCTGCGACCTCGCGGGGCGGGCACGGGGCACCGGATTCCTCGCCGACGACCTGGGCACGCTGGTCACCACGCACGAGGCCGTCGACGGGCTCAGCAGGCTTGTGCTGCGCGCCCCCGGTGGCGCCGGCGAGATCGCCGAGACCGCCGCGATCACCCCGCTACCCGGCCGCGACCTCGCGCTGGTGGCCACCAGCGGGCTGGGCGCCGGCCCCCTCGTCGTGGCGACCGAGCGGCCCCCCGGCAGCACCGTCCTGGTGTGGTTCGACCGCTGGCTCCCGGCGAACGTCACCGGCCTCGCGGACGTCACCTACACGGCCACCGACCGCTTCCACACGATCGAGGGCGCCCTCGAACTCGACCTGCCCCCGCAGGTCACCGACCAGCTCCGGCTCAACCCGCGGGCCACCGGCGCCCCCGTGCTCGACGCGGCCACCGGCGCCGTCGTCGGCGTCCTGGCCGGCGCCGTGCACACGCCCTACCGGGCGAGCGGCTTCGCGCTACCGCTGCGCCCCTCCGCCGGCTCCCCGCCGGACCCGCAACACGCCCCGCTGGCCCGGCTGCTGGCCCGCAACGACGCCACCGTGCCCGGCTGGGGGCGCGACCTCAACCTCGCCGGCGCGCTCCACCTGACCGGCGCGACCGTCGCCACCGCGACCGCCGCCCTCACCGCACCGGGCCGACGCCGCCCCCGCCCGGACGTCGAACGGGAACTGCACGACTTCGGCGAGTCCGACGCCAGCGTCCTGGCGCTCGTCGGCGACCCCGGCACCGGCCGCAGCACCGAACTGGCCGCCTGGGCGGCCCGCCGCGCCGGGGGATCGACGCCCCGCCCGACGATCTGGCTGCGCGGTGCCGACCTCCGCGCCGACGACAGCGGAGTGCGTGCCGCCCTCGCCCGGTCGCTCGCCGAGGCCGGCCGCGTCGCCGGCTCCCTCC
>NZ_WMLF01000348.1 GCF_014156695.1 Streptomyces durbertensis
GGCACGGGCACCGCGGGGGAGACGCGGATCACTGCGGAATTCCGCCCGCCGGGCGTCGGGTTGAAGCCCGCAATACCCGTACATGAGCCCATCCAACCCGGTCGCGCGAGATTTTACTCTCCCCTTACACTCCGCCTCATGCGATACACCAGAACACTCGTAGGCGTTGTCGCCGTCGGTCTGCTCACCGTCGGCTGCGGGGGAGACGACTCCGACGGCGCGGACGCCAAGTCCACCCCGTCCGCCGAGGCCTCGGCCGACAGCGGCGCCAAGGACAACACGGACGACCAGGGCACGGAGGACGGCGGCGACGCCGGTTCCGACGCCGAGGGCGACGAACTGCCGGTGAAGGTCGAGGAGGAGGGCGACCTGCTCGGCGCCTCCCCGAAGATCGAGCCGAGCCCGGACCGCACCGCCACCGTCACCGAGAAGGTCCTGCACGAACTCCGCCAGCGCACCCTGCGCATGGCCGGCGTCGAGGGCAAGACCAGCGGCGAGTGCGCCGGCGGCGAACTCACGATGGAGGCCGGCGCCACGACGAAGTGCACCGTCGACTACGAGGGCGTCAAGGTCCCCTGGGACGTGACGATCTCCGACAACTACAAGCCCGGCTCGTTTGTCTTCAGCTACCAGGCGAAGCCGCTGAAGGCCGTGCTGACGGCCAAGAGCGCGTACGGCAACTTCTACAAGCTGAACAACTCCACCAGTGACCAGCTGCGGTGCGGCGAGATCCCGGACGCCGTCCTGGTCGAGCTGGGCGAGGACACCGAGTACCGCTGCCAGTACCTGATCAAGAGCCAGAACCGCTGGAGCGACCGGGCCGTCGCGGTCCGGGAGATGGGCGTCACCTTCAACCTGGTCCGCTGACCGGGCGACACGACGATCGGCAGGTGCCGGGGACGAGGCGAGGGTCGCCCCCGGCGCCACCGCCGACCGCGGTCTTGTCGCCGCCACCGCCGCTGGTTACCGTGCGGTAGACCTGTCCCCGGTTGATGGCGGTGACCAGTGGAGTACGCGGACTACCGGCGGTATGACGCCACGGGACTGGCCGAGTTGGCGGCCCGCGGCGAGGTGTCGCCCGCCGAACTGCTGGAGACGGCGATCAACCGGGCCGAGGCCGTCGACGGGCGGCTCAACGCGATCGTCCGGCCCATGTACGAGCAGGCGCGCAAGCGGGCCGCCGAGCAGCCCCGAGGTCCGTTGGGCGGCGTGCCCTTTCTCATCAAGGACCTCCTCCAGGACTACGCCGGCCTGCCCACCGGCTCCGGCTCCCGCGCCCTGCGCGACCTGCCGCGCCCCCGGCACAGCCGGGTCGTGGAACGCTGGCTGGCCGCCGGACTGGTCGTGTTCGGCAAGACGAACACCCCCGAGTTCGGCGCGAAGGGCATCACCGAGCCGGAGGTGAGCGGACCGAGCCGCAACCCCTGGGCGCTCGACCGCACCCCGGGCGGCTCCTCCGGAGGTTCCGCCGCGGCCGTCGCGGCCGGCGTCGTGCCGATGGCCGGCGCCAACGACGGCGGCGGCTCGATCCGCATACCCGCCGCCTGCTGCGGCCTCTTCGGACTCAAGCCGGGACGCGGCCTCGTCCCCAGCGGCCCCGACCACGCCGAGTACCTCCAGGGCGCCGCGACCGACGGCGTGCTCTCCCGGACCGTCCGGGACAGCGCGCTCATGCTCGACCTGCTGACCGCCGACCCCGACCCGGGCGGCCCCTACCTTCCCGCACGCCCGGAGACCGGCTACGTCGACCAGGCCGCCCGGCCACCGGGCCGGCTGCGCGTCGGCTTCACCACCCGCTCACCGCTGGACACGCCGGTCGACCCGGAGGCGGTCGCCGCCGTGGAGGAGGCCGCCCGGTTGCTCACCGACCTCGGTCACGACGTGGAACCCGCCGAGCCGCGGATCGACGGTCACCGGCTCGCCGAGGACTTCCTCACCGTCTGGTACACGGGGCTGGCCGCCGACGTCGCGCACGTCCGCCGGGTCACCGGCGCCCGGGACACCGACTTCGAACTCGACACCCGGCTGATGGCCGCCGCCGGCCGGGCCACGCGCGCGCCCGCCTACTTCGCCGCCAACCACCGCTGGAACGAGCACTCCAGGGCGCTCGCCGCCTTCCACGCGGACTACGACCTGCTGCTCACCCCCACGCTCGCGTGCCCGCCGGTGCGCGTCGGTGAGCTCGACACGCCGCCGGTGCTGCGGCTGGCCGGCGAACTGCTGCTGCGGCTGCGCCTGGTCGGCCCGCTCACGCGGACCCCGCAGTGGCGGCGCACCATCACCGCCAATCTGGCGGCCGTCCCGTTCACCCAGCTGGCGAACCTCACCGGCCGCCCCGCGATGTCGGTGCCGCTGCACCGCACGGCCGAGGGGCTGCCGCTGGGCGTGCAGTTCGTCGGCGGGCTCGGCTCGGAGGGCACGCTGCTCGCGCTGGCCGCGAGCCTGGAGGAGGCCCGCCCCTGGGCACACCTGGAACCCGCGCTGTAGCGCCGGCGCGTCCGCCCCGAGCCGTCCGTCCGCCGAGTCGTCCGTCCGCCGAGTCGTCCGTCCGCCGCGTCGTCCGGCACGTACTGCCCCCGGGCCTTTGTGCTGACAGACCCTCGGGGAGACCGGGCTCCGACGCTCTCCGGCAGCGCGGCCGGACATCGGCGGAAGGGGCCGCGGAATGCCGCTTCCGGTACCCGCGACCCGGGGACGTTCGGGCGACCCCACCCGCTGGGGCGGCCGGGGCGGGAAAAGGGGAGGGCCCGGTCCCTCCCGAGGACCGGGCCCGTTCGTTCTGCGGCGGCACCGCCATGCAGCGCCGCAGAACGCCTTGCCGACCGTTGTTCGGCAGGTTCACCCGCGGCTGGGGCCGGCCCGGGCGGGCCGACCCGCCGCGATCAGCCGAAGCGGCCGGAGATGTAGTCCTCCGTCGCCTGCACGGAGGGGTTGGAGAAGATCCGCTCGGTGTCGTCGATCTCGATCAGCTTGCCGGGCTGCCCGATGGCGGCCAGGTTGAAGAACGCCGTCCGGTCGGAGACCCGCGCGGCCTGCTGCATGTTGTGCGTCACGATGACAATCGTGAAGCGCTCCTTCAGCTCGCCGATCAGGTCCTCGATGGCCAGCGTGGAGATCGGGTCCAGGGCCGAGCAGGGCTCGTCCATCAGCAGCACCTGCGGCTCGACCGCGATGGCGCGGGCGATGCACAGCCGCTGCTGCTGGCCGCCGGAGAGGCCGGAGCCGGGCTTGTTCAGCCGGTCCTTGACCTCGTTCCAGAGGTTGGCGCCCTTGAGGGACTTCTCGACGACGGCGTCCAGCTCGGACTTCTTGTAGCTGCCGTTGAGCCGCAGCCCGGCCGCGACGTTGTCGTAGATCGACATCGTCGGGAACGGGTTGGGGCGCTGGAACACCATGCCGATGGTGCGCCGCACGGAGACCGGGTCGACGCCGGCCCCGTACAGGGACTCGCCGTCGAGCATGACCTTGCCCTCGACCCGTCCGCCGGGCGTCACCTCGTGCATCCGGTTCAGGGTGCGCAGGAAGGTGGACTTGCCGCAGCCGGAGGGGCCGATGAAGGCGGTCACCGAGCGGGGTTCGACGGTCATCGAGATGTCCTCGATGGCCTTGTGGGAGCCGTAGTAGGCGGTGAGACCGCTGACGTCGATGCGCTTGGCCATTTTGATCACTTCACTTCTCTGGTCACGTGGCCGCGTCAGTGGCCGGTCTTCGGGGCCTTCCAGCGGGCGATCCCGCGGGCGGCCAGGTTGAGGATCATCACGAAGGCGATCAGCACGAGGGCCGCGGCCCAGGCACGGTCGAAGGCGTGCGGGTTGCCGGACTTCCACTGGAGCCAGATGTAGTACGGCAGGGACTGCTGCGGACCTTCGAACGGGTTGTTGTTGATCTCCATCGCGCCCCACACGAGCAGCATGACCGGGGCGGTCTCGCCGGCGATGCGGGCGACGGCGAGCATCACGCCGGTGGTGATACCTCCGATCGCGGTCGGGAGGACCACCTTGAGGATGGTCCGCCACTTCGGCACGCCGAGTGCGTAGGAGGCCTCGCGCAGCTCGTTCGGCACGAGCTTGAGCATCTCCTCGGTCGAGCGTACGACGATCGGCATCATCAGGATGGCCAGGGCGAGCGACCCGGCGAACCCGGAGTGGTTGAAGTCCAGGACGATGAGCCAGAGGCTGAAGACGAACAGGCCGGCGACGATCGACGGGATGCCCGTCATGACGTCGACGAAGAAGGTGACGGCCTTGGCGAGCTTGCCGGTGCCGTACTCCACGAGGTAGATCGCGGTGAACAGGCCGAGCGGCGCGGCTATCAGCGTGGCCAGACCGACCTGCTGCATGGTGCCGATCAGCGCGTGGTAGATGCCGCCGCCGGGCTGGAGGTCCGCCACGCCGGCCATGGAGTGGGTGAGGAAGTACCCGTCGAGGACCTTCGAGCCGCGCGAGACGGTCTCGAAGACCAGCGAGGCCAGCGGCACGATGGCCAGCAGGAAGCAGACCCAGATGACGCTGGTGGCCAGCCGGTCCTTCGCCTGCCGCGAGCCCTCGACCGTGCCGGCGATCACCATCGTCAGCGCGACGTACAGCAGGGCGGCGATCAGGCCCCACTGGACCCGGCTCTCCAGCCCGGCCACCAGGCCGACGCCGATGCCGAGGCCGGCGGAGACCAGGGCGAGGCCGAACGGGGCCCAGCGCGGCAGCCGGGGCTGCTTGAGCGGCGCGGACGCCAGCGTGGGCGCGTTGTCCGCGGGAGCCTTGTCGATGACCTGGTTGCTCATGCGTTGGCCCCCGAGTACTCCTTGTGGCGGGCGATGACCATGCGGGCCGCCCCGTTCACCACCAGGGTGATCAGGAACAGGACGAGGCCGGAGGCGATCAGCGCGTCACGGCCGGTCTGGGTGGCCTCGTTGAAGCCGGCGGCGATGTTCTGCGCGAAGGTGCCGCCGCCGGGCTCCAGCAGGCTGGCCTGGATGAGGAAGCTCGGGGACAGCACGGTGGCGACGGCCATCGTCTCGCCCAGCGCGCGGCCGAGGCCGAGCATCGAGGCGCTGATGACACCCGAGCGGCCGAACGGCAGCACGGACATCCGGATGACCTCCCACCGGGTCGCGCCGAGCGCGAGCGCGGCCTCCTCGTGCAGCTTCGGCGACTGCTTGAAGACCTCGCGGGAGACGTTGGTGACGATCGGCAGGATCATGATCGCCAGCAGGATGCCGACGGTGAACAGCGACCGGGCCGCGCCGCCGTCGTAGGAGAAGAGGCCGGTCCAGCCGAGGAACTGGTCCAGCCACTCGTACAGCCCGCCCAGGTGCGGCACCAGGAACAGCGCGCCCCACAGGCCGTACACGATGCTGGGCACGGCGGCCAGCAGGTCGATGACGTAGGCGAGCGGGGTGGCCAGCTTGCGCGGCGCGTAGTGCGAGATGAACAGCGCGATGCCGACCGCGATCGGCACGGCGATCACCATCGCGATGATCGAGCTGACGATCGTGCCGAAGACGAGCACCGGGATGCCGAACACCGGCGGGTCGGCGTTCGCGTTCCACTCGAAGGTGGTGAGGAAGTTCCCCTCGTTCTCGGCGAGGGCGATCACGGCCCGGTAGGTCAGGAACGCCGCGATGGTGGCCATGATGACCAGCAGCGTGATGCCCGAGCCTCGGGAGAGGGCCAGGAAGATCTTGTCACCGGGGCGGGTGGACCCGGCGAGCTCGGAGCTCTTGTCCCGTTCACCGGGTGGCTCCGGCCTGACGGGCGTCGGGGTTATGTCCATGGTTTCTCCGGTCTGGGTGCGGACCCATCGCGCGGGTCGCGGGGGGTCCTGGCGGCGGTGCACCGGATGGGTCGGGGG